>CAYSHJ010001314.1:0-4770 GCA_964430385.1 uncultured Planctomycetaceae bacterium | reverse complement strand
TTCCGTTGCGATTGCCGCGACGTCTTTCGGTTCGGCGTCGGCTAGCAGTTCGATGATCGAGCCGACCGAATCCACCGGAGCCGACCGCGCGTAATGCTCGCTGATGATCGCCAGCGCGTTGCTCGGAGGGCTTGCCAGGTTTGCTCCACTGGTCTTCGCAATGAGCTTCAGGAAATGCACGTCATGTTGAGCCGACGCCATGATGAGCGCGTCGCTCAGCCAACGGTCTTCACGACCGATCGACGCGAACGCGACTCGAATCGCTTCGGCTGCTTCGGCTGACGGCGGCATCTCCGCCAGAGCCAACAACGCGGCGAGTCGCACTTGAGCGTCACGGACTCGCAACGCTCCCGATTTCAAAATCGCCTTCGCGAACTGTTCATTTCGAGGCGCCACGGCAAGCACGTTGCATCGGACACCCACGGACGGATGATCGAGCGCCACGAGCAACGCCTTGTTCGCGTCCGGGTTAGAGCCGTTCAACGCTCCGCGACCCTGCAACGTCCACAGTGCATGAACCACTTGAGAATTTTGTCCGATCTCATCCTGCGCTTGATCCTGAATCGCGGCGATCAACTGTTGCAACACATCCGCATTCTTGTTCTCTACCATCAATCGCTGAGCGTGCGATCGCCATAACTTGTTGCCCGTCTGCAACGCATCAAGCTGACCTTCGACGGTCGAGAGATTCGGATTTGGCGGGATGATCGCCTCTCCCCTTCCCCCCTTCACTCCCTCGCCTCCTCGCCAAGCAACCCGATAAATCCGCCCGTGCTTCTTATCGCGCAGTTCGATCTCGTAGGCGTTCCCCTTGCCGGTCTTGTAGCCCGCTGGCGTTGGATTGTGTTGCACGATGATGTTGTACCAGTCAATCACCCAAAGCTGACCGTCGGGGCCGACCTCGGCCATGATTGGAGCGGACCATTCGTCATCGCTGGCCAGGATGTTCCACGGATTATTTGAGCGGAAACCGGCTCCGTCCGCGCGCAGCACGAATGTCGAGACCAGCTTGCCGGTCGGCTCGCAAACGAACGCGGTGCGGTTCCAATATTCCTTCGGCCAACTTCGCGCCGTGTAAAGTGCATGTCCCGCCGCCGCCGTGAAGCCGCCGTGATGATCGACTTGCCGGACCTTGTCGCTGAACGGCTCAATCTTGTTAGCATCCGCGATGCCGCCGAGCGCGCTGGCTGACCAGCCGCGCACCTTTTCGTAGTAGCGATTCGGGATCGGCATGAACTCGCTGGGATTCCCGTTCGCCGTCGAGCCGAACATCAGACCTTCTTCGCTGATGCCGAGGCCCCATGTGTTATTGTTGGTCGAGCGGAGGAATTCGATATCGGAAACGGCGACATCGTCGTCGCTCAATGGCGAGCGGGGGGCGTCAGCCCCCTGATGTTTCGGACTACGCCCCGCGTCTTTGTCCTGCGACGCATCAGGGGGCTGACGCCCCCCGCTCGCCGGGGCGACCTTGAACCGAAAGAAACCCATGCGGAATGACTGCGATTGCTTCTTGCCGTCGTCGTAGACCGGGGTCGAGTTGTTGTAGCCCTGCATCCCGTAGTACCAGTTGTCGAGGCCGTACTGAAAATTGCTCACGCCGCCGTGCGTGTCGCCCAACGCCCAGCCGGTGATGAGCACTTTGCGAATGTCGGCCTTGTCGTCGCCGTTGGTGTCTTTGAGATAAACCGTCTGCGTGCCATCCTGCACGATCGCGCCGCCACGATAGAACGCGATGGCGGTCGGGATGCTCAGCTTCTCTGCAAAGATCGTGAACTTGTCTGCGTGACCGTCAGCGTTGGTGTCCTCGCAGATGCGGATGCGGTCGCGGCCTTTGGTTGGCTCTTGCAGTTCGTTCGGATAATCGAGCGTTTCGCAGAGCCACAGCCGGCCACGCTCGTCCCAGTTCATGGCCAGCGGCTTGCCGATGTCCGGATCAGCGGCGAAAAGCTCGACCGCGAATCCGATCGGCGTGATGAAGTGTTTGATCGACTCTTCGGCCGGGAGAGGTTTTTGGAGTTTCTTGACCGGCTCCGCGATGACACCCCACTGCTTGCTTGGCGGATAGAACGGGATCACCGAATCGACGTACTCAAACGGCTTGACGTCCTTTCGCGGAGCCGTCATCTCGGGCCGATCAGCAAAGCTTGGCACTTGACTGACGTCATCGCCGCACGCCCAACGCATGCCGCGCTCGACGAGATTTTGAAATCCAGGATTGCCCCACGTTCGCTCGTCATGTCCCCAAGCGGTGTAGAAGACTCGCCCCGTTCCGTGAGTTTTCACCCATGTCCACGGCTCTTGGCCATCGCCCTCGGCGCGAGTTTCCAGAACGATTCGATCCTTCTCGTTGTGCTTCGTGTGGACGTAGGTTTCATCCCAACTCTCGAACCCACGATAGCCCTTCAGCAGCGGATGCGACTTCCCCGCCTCGGTCATGGTGACTCGAAACACACCGGTCCCATGCCGCTGAAACTGCCCGCCCATCAACGCGACGACGTCGTTGTTGTTGCGGAAGCAGTAGCTCGCGCAGTGCAACGGGACGAACCCTTTGCCGCTCGCAACGTAATCCAACAACGCCTTCGCCTGGTCGTCCTCGATCTTGTCGATGTTTGCGAACAGCACCAGCCCGTCGAACTTCGCGAGATTCTTGGCATTCAGATCGCCGGCGACATCGGTGTATTCCAACTCAATCCCACGAGCTTTCAGCACCGGCTGCATCTGCCCGAATCGACCACGCGGTTGGTGATGCCCGTTGTCGCCGAGAAAAAGCAGCTTGAGCGGCTTCGTCCGCTCGGCGGAGTGCCCAGGATCAGTCGCTAGAAGGAGAACGCTGAGGGCGAGCAAAATGGTTCTGGTCATTGCGGGCCTACGTGAATCAAGAGTGATGCCGTGACGTGGAGGAAACGAAGCTGTCGGAGCCTTCGATCGAAAGGGTTGCGTTGGCGACTCCGCGAGTCAACAGGCCGTAACGTGAGTGAACGCGGGAGCATGGCTCGTCGCGCGAGCGACAAGGTCATCTTGCACCTGATCAAGTTGTGGCTGGATAAAGCGGTTGAAGAAATCGATCGACGAGGTCACGCTCATCGGACGACTCGCCACAAAGATGAGCATCGCCTTGGCGGCGAGATTCTAGAGGAATCGACGCGGACTCGCTCCAGCTTTCATGTCTGCTACACTGCGGCCTCGCTGGCTGTGGTGGCAACTCCACCTCGCGAAACTGGTTCTTGGGAACTGGCCACTGGCGACTGAGATGTCGTATCGCTCGCTCAAACGTCTCATCGGTGAAACGAACTTCGAGCTGAAATGTCTCGTGCTGTTCGGCATCGGTCTGACGGTTCTGGCGGTCGGGACGTTCTTTCTGTACCGCTGGCAAACGATGAGTTTGTTGGACCGTCAGACTCGGACAACGGCTCGGTCGCTCGTGGCGCCGTTGGTGCTCACGACGCATTGGAAGTGGGACGTCTCCCCCAACCGTAAGCTCGAGAGCATGATCGACGATATGAGCGTCGAAGTGCGGGCCGATAACCTGCGAGACTACAAAGCGGAACTGATCCATCCCGATCCATCGGCTCCGAACGTCGATCCGAAGTATCTCAGCGACCAGCGAGGCTACGATGCCTTGGAGCAACTGAAATCCCGAGCGAAAGATAAAGATAAAGATAAAGATGAAGTCGTGACGTTGGTCAGCGACAAGAGCGAGTATCAATACTACACCCCCTTGATTGCCACCGAGTTTTGTCTCAAGTGCCATCATCACCAGTTTCGAACCAATGCCAAAGGCGAGTCGATTCGGGTCGAAAAAGACGCGATTCTCTTCGTGGCCAAGATCACGCTGCCGCTCGACAAAGTACAGGCCTCGCTGCACAGATCGAACGCGTTCGTCATCTCGGCCGAGCTGCTGAAAGTCGCGCTGGCGATCGTGGCCATTTATTTGGTGTTGCGATACGTGGTCACGAAGCCGGTGTTGCACCTGAAAAAAGTCAGCGACGCGATCGCGCACGGCAAGCTCGATATGCGGGCCGACATTCGCTCCGGCGACGAGTTCGAGGAACTCAGTCACGCCTTCAATCGCATGCTGCGGCATCTCGTGACGATTCAGGAAGAGCTGCGAAACGTCAACGCGGACCTCGACGCCAAGGTGGATGAACTGGCGCGCGTGAACTTGCGGCTGTACGAGCTGAACAATTTGAAGAACGAATTCCTGGCGACGATGAGCCACGAGCTGCGTACGCCGCTCAACAGCATTCTGGGTTTCAGTGATGTGTTGCAAACCGCCGACAACCTGAGTGACAAACAGCGGCGGTACGTGACCAACATTCAAACCGGCGGTCGCAATCTGCTGTCGCTGATCAACGACGTCCTCGACTTGGCGAAGATCGAGAGCGGCAAGATGGAGGTGAATCTGGTCGAATTTTCGTTGTCCGACGTCGTCGAACGGCAGGTCGGAGCCATGCTGCTGCTGGCCGAGAAGAAAAACATCGAACTGTCGTGGCACGTCGATCCGCAAGTCCCCGTGCCAATGCAAGACGTCGGCAAGCTGCAACAAATCCTCATCAATCTCTTGTCCAACGCGGTCAAGTTCACTCCCGACGGAGGCCGCGTACGCGTGCGCGCCGGCATGCGCGACGAACAGCGATTTCAGATCGAGGTCGAAGACACGGGCATCGGCATCCCTCTGGAAGAACAGGATCGGATCTTCGAAAAGTTCCGCCAAGGCCGCTTGCATCCGGGACAGGAAGACGCACTGACGCGGCCGTATGAAGGAACCGG
>CAYSHJ010001313.1:0-19375 GCA_964430385.1 uncultured Planctomycetaceae bacterium | reverse complement strand
CGGAGCTCAATACACAGCCTGGCTGTGCCTCTGTGAACGCTTCGACTTGGCAGTTACCTGACAAGACGCATCACTCAAGGCCGAGGTGACTGGCTAGGTCTTCTCTCGTGCGACTCTTTCATTCGCGACTCTCCCCCAGCTTACGCCGGCGCACCCTGACCCCTTTGCTTCGCCCGCGGGGAGCAATCGCTGTTGCTCGACGCAGCCGACAAGCTGGCGGAGTTCTTTGCGTTGGAGTTGGTTGAACGAAAAGGGAAATGACAATGGGAACCGTCTTCAAGAACCAGACAACGCGACCGCTGCCGGTTGGTGCGGAATTCTTTACGAAGGGCGGCCAGCGGTATGCCCGTTGGAAGCCAGCGAAGGGCAAGACGCGCACGGCGAAGCTGACGAGCGGGCGGGATGGCTCAAAACGGATCGTCACGGAGTGGCCGAAGTGGCTGGCGAAGTTTCGGGACGGGCGCGGCATCGTGCGCGAAGTTTCGACCGGGTGCAAAGACGAGACGGCAGCGCGGGCGGTGCCCGGCGAATTGGAGAAGTGGGCGGAGAAGGTACGGGCGGGCATCATCTCGAAATCCGAAGACACGATGATCGTGCATCAGCACACGCCGCTAACCGAACACTTGGCCGAGTTCATCGCGACCATGCAAGCGGCCGGACGGGTGGAGTCTCACGTCACCGGAACCGAGCGGCTGATTCAACGAGTGATTGACGAACTGAGTCTGCGCCGGCTGTCAGACGTTCGAGCATAAGCGATCGAACGCTGGCTCGGTCAACAGGCGAAGGCACAACCGGACAAGACCGCGATGGGATCGCGGACTCGCAATTCCTATTTGGTCGCGCTGCGGAGTTTCTGCAATTGGTGTGTCGAGCGGGATCGGCTGCCGTTCAATCCGTTGGCGAAACTCGACCGAGCTGACGAACGCTCCGATCGTCGCCGGCAACGCCGAGCACTGACCGAGGCGGAGTTGTCCAGGTTGCTGATCGTGGCTCGCCTGCGACCGTTGGCCGAGTACGGACGCGAAATCGTCGCAAAAGGCCAACCATGAGAACTCGACGCGGCAAACGCGAAGCCGTGCGACGTGGTGCTATAAAACTCCGGGACAAACCGCGTTTTCCCGGAGTTTTTCAGAGTGCGCCCGGAGGGAGTCGAACCCCCAACCTTCGGATCCGAAGTCCGACGAAAACATCGGGAAAACAAGGGTTTTCTGAGTTCAGTTGCACACAAAGTTGCAACCGATACGGCGGAAAACGGCTGCGAACGGTTGATATCGCTGGCTGAAACGGACCCCGAATTGGCTCGGCTGGTGAGCGCGTGGCCGAAGCTGTCGGCGACGGCCAAACGAATGATTCTGGCGGTCCTGGACGCTGGCCGAGAGTCGAAATCCTGAAGGGAGTTAGGACGATGGCTCGACCGTCAACAAACGGTTCTAACGGACGCGACGCTCGCGGAAGAGACGAGCGTGGACGGTTTGCGAAGGGCAATCCGGGCGGACCTGGGAACCCAAACGCGCAGCACGTCGCCAAGCTCCGCGATGGGTTTCTTTCGGCTTGTTCCGTCGCCGACGTTCGGGCGATTTGTCGGAAGCTCGTGGCGATGGCCAAGAGGGGCAATGTTCTCGCGGCGCGAGAAGTCTTGGACCGAACCATCGGCAAGCCGGCAACAGTGCTGGAGCACTTGGCCGACGATACCCCCGGAATGATTCTGCCGGTCCTCGAAGTGCTGGTGAGGGACAGCAATGACGTCTTGGAATTCAGTCAACTCCGCGAAATGATGCAGATGCAACTGCGACAAACGGACGCGCGAGTTCTGCCCAAGGGGAAGGGGTTGCCTGCGCCGGCAAACGACTGAAACGCAACGAGCATCGGCCGGACGCCGAGTTGATTGAATTGATTGCGTTCCGTGAGTCGATCGGTTCAGCTAGTATGGCCCCCATTTGCTGCTGGCAACGGCGTGGATACATTTTGAGCTTCGCGGCTCAATCGAGGGCATCGTGAGTGAGAAAGAAATCTATTCCGACGGGGAATTGAGAATCACGACACATCGCTTTATCTGTCCCAAAAGCACCTACGCAGTCAGCAACATTGCGTCCGTTAAAATGGAGCGCGAACCGGTTGGACGCGGATGCGCGATTGTTCTTCTACTGATTGCTTGCGTCATCAGCGTTCTTGGAATCAGTGGCAAGGTGGAGATCAAAGGTGAGATTACCGGCGGCGCGATTCTTGTCAGCGCCGTTCTTCTTCTAGCGGTCTTGTGTTTCAAGGACAAATACCATGTGGTGGTTGTCAACAATTCTGGCGAAGCGAAGGCCGTGACTGATACCGACAAGCAGTACATCGAGCGGGTCGTCAACGCCGTCGAAGAGGCGATTAGCCGCCGGTGACTGGTGTGACTCAGCAACCGGTTCATGGTTTGACTGAGTTGATCGGTCAGACAGGTGATCCACCGATCGCGGCGAAGTGAGATGGGAGTCTGTCGTGTTCCCGGCCGTGTGACGCGGAAAGTTCGTTCCTTGAGGGTACTTGCGAGTCGCGATGTAATGGGCCACTGTTTCGCAGTTGTCGGATCGTGACGGCGAGTTTGCCCGTGAATGCCCTGAAGGGATGTGCTTCTTGATTACCGGTGCTCTCAAATCTCAGGTCGATCGTGTTTGGGACGCCTTTTGGTCGGGTGGGATTTCCAATCCGCTGTCGGTCATTGAGCAGATCACTTACCTGCTGTTCGCTCGGCGGTTGGACGAGCTGCACACGGCGAAAGAGGCTCAGGCCAATCTGCTGGGGACGGCGATCGACAAGCCGATCTTCAGCAAGTCGCAGCAGCATCTGCGGTGGTCGCGGTTCAAGGACTTTGAATCTGAGAAGATGTATCTGGTCTTCCGCGACGAAGTCTTCCCGTTCATCAAGAATCTGCATACGGACGAGCAGAGTGCCTACAGCCGGTTCATGAAGGATGCCGTCTTCATCATGCCGACGCCGTCGTTGCTGGAGCGGGCGGTGACGATGATTGGCGACATCCCGATGGAGGATCGGGACACCAAGGGCGACCTCTACGAATACTTGCTGTCGAAGATCGCTCAGGCCGGAGTAAACGGGCAGTTTCGGACTCCGCGGCACATCATCAAGTTGATGGTCGAGCTGATGGCTCCGCAGCCGAAGGATGTGATTGGCGATCCGGCCTGCGGGACGTGCGGCTTTCTGGTCGCGGCGGGCGAGTTCCTGCGAGAGCATCACAAGACGCTGTTCGTCAACAAATCCCAGCGTGAGCACTTTCAGACAAAGATGTTTCACGGCTCGGACTTCGACGCTTCGATGCTGCGGATCGGGGCGATGAACATGATGCTGCACGGCGTCGAGCAGCCGGACATTCAGCGCATCGACTCGCTGTCGCAGGATGACGGCGGGCATCTGCGGGACCGGTTCACGCTGGTCCTGGCCAATCCGCCGTTCAAAGGCTCGCTGGATCACGCGGCGGTCGCCAAAGACCTGTTGCAGATGACGAAGACCAAGAAGACGGAGTTGCTGTTCCTCGCGTTGTTCCTGGCGCAGCTCAAGCCGGGCGGGCGGTGTGCGTGCATCGTGCCGGACGGAGTTCTGTTCGGCTCTTCGACCGCGCATCAGCAGATTCGGCAGACGCTGGTGGATGGTCACAAACTGGACGGCGTGATCTCGATGCCGTCGGGCGTGTTCAAGCCGTATGCGGGAGTCTCGACGGCGATCCTGCTGTTCACAAAGACGAATTCCGGCGGCACGGATCACGTCTGGTTCTACGACATGACCGCCGACGGATTTTCGCTGGACGACAAACGCGCCCCGACACCGGACCGAGACGATACGACGGACATCGTGGCGAAGTGGAAGCAATGGCGTTCCGAAATCGAAAATCAAAAATCGAAAATCGAAAATTCCTTTACTGACCGTCACGCGAAAGCGTTCTGCGTCCCGGTCGAAGAGATTCGCGGCAACAAATACGACCTCTCGATCAACCGCTACAAGGAGATCGCCTACGCGGAAGTGCAGTACGACCCGCCGCACGAAATCCTCGACCAACTGGAAGCCTTAGAAGCCGAGATCACCGCCGACCTCAAGACACTGCGTGGGATGCTGCGATGAAGCGTGTTCCCGTTAGCGATGTAGCGGAAATCAACCCGCGTATGCCAAGCGATCAACGCAATTCAGGTGACGACTTCGTGTCGTTCGTGTCGATGGCCGACGTCTCGGACGAGGGCTACGTTGCGACATATCAGAAGCGGCAGAAATCTGACGTTGTCAAGGGCTACACATACTTTGAACGCGGCGACGTGCTGACCGCCAAGATCACGCCGTGCATGCAAAACGGTAAGGCCGCTGTAACGGATGCAATGCCGCACCAAGTTGGGTTTGGTTCAACTGAATTTCATGTTCTTCGACCGAAACGAGGCGTTGATGCGCGTTACCTGTTCCACATGATTTGGAGTCCGTATTACCGCACTGCGGCCGAATCCAGCTTCACTGGGACGGGAGGACAACAGCGTGTGCCGGCGGGTTTCTTTGAGCTTTTTGACATCCCGCTTCCTTCGTTGTTGGAGCAGAAGCGGATTGCGGGGATTCTGGACCAGGCGGACGGGTTGCGTCGGAAGCGTCAGCAAGCCCTACAACTGGCCGACGACTTCCCGTCCAATATCTTTTACGAAATGTTTGGCGATCCTATTTATGATCCGAGGGCATGGCCCGTTGTTTGTCTCGAAGATATTTGCACACGCATCACGGACGGCGTTCACGCCAAGCCGACCTATACGGAGGCAGGTGTCCCGTTCATATCTGTGAAAGACATCACAACCGGGAAACTGACCTTCGACGATTGCAAGTTCATTGCTGAGGAAGATCATCGCCAATTCACAAGACGTTGCCGCCCGGAACCGATGGACATTCTTTACACGAAAGTCGGAGCGACGTATGGCCGCCCAGCATTGGTTGATACCAGGACAGAATTCAGCATCTATGTCAGCGTGGCCCTGATCAAGCCGAACTCGAAACTTGTCGATCCGACTTTCCTGCATGAGGCGATGGCGAGTAAGGAAGTTAAAAGGCAGGCGGATCGCTCTGTCAAAGGTGCCGGCGTACCTGATCTGCATTTGGTCGAAATTCGGTCGTTCAAGCTGCCTCTTCCACCCATGCAAGTTCAACGCGATTTTGTCAAACAGACGGAAAAGATTCACGGAATACAGGAACGGATGAGAAGCAATCTGAAAGAAACCGAGAACCTCTTCAACTCCCTCGTGCAACGCGCCTTCCGAGGGGAATTGTGATGCCGCCTCTGGAAGCGTTCCCGATCATCCCGATCACGGACGACATGATCGTTCAAGACGAGCCGATGGGGAGCAAAGACAAGTTCTGGTGTCAGTTGCCGGACGACGCGGCGGGTGGCGGTCGGTGGCTCTTCAAGCAACCACGGCCGGAACCGGAAAAGATCGAACACCTGGCGGAAAAGATCGCTCAGGAATTGGCCACGCTCATCAACGTCCCCTGCGCGCGAATTGAACTGGCCGAATACAAGGGCATCCGAGGCACGATCTCGCTGGACGTGCAAGGGCCGGGAGACGCGCTGGTGCATGGCAACGAAGTGATCGCCGGTCGTGTCATGGGCTACAACCGGAAACAAAAACGTCGCAGCAGCGACCACACGTTTGAACGGATTCGACAGGCGATCCTGGAAGTCTGCCAAGGAGACTGCGACGACGACCTGCGACAGTTCGCCGGATATCTGGTGCTGGATGCCCTGATCGGAAACACGGATCGGCACCACGAGAATTGGGCCTTGCTGCGGTGCGAGTCCGCTACGGGAGCCACCTATCGCTTGGCTCCGTCGTTCGACCACGCATCCTCTCTGGGTCGCGAGTTGCAAGACCACCGCCGACAGCTCTTGCTTCAGCAGAACCGGATTGAGCAGTACGTTCGCAATGCGGGTGGCTCGATTTACTTGGCGGAATTCGGGGACCGGCCGATTTCCCCGTTAGAATTGGTTCAGCGGCTCAAGGTCTCATTGCCAGAATCCTTCGAGCCGTGGTTCAATGCGGTCGAAGCCGTGACCCCGGATCGAGTCGCGGCTATCTTCGACCGCATCCCCAGCGAGTGGATTACTCCAGCACAGCGGCAATTCGCCACGGCTTTGCTGACCCAAACTCGCAGCCTCCTGATTGATAAGAACTCATGAAAACTTTGTTTGTGGCTTGGCAGCAGCAGAACAATCGCGGCTGGTATCCGGTCGGTCGGTTGGATGCTGATGTCAGCGCCGACTACTACCGATTTCGCTATTTGCAGGGAGCCATTGAAGCGGCCGAACAGTGCGGCTTCGTCCCGTTCGATAGCTTTCCCGACATCGAAGGGGATTCCGTTTCGTCCGAATTGTTCCCGTTCTTCGCGAATCGGCTTCAGAATTCCAACCAACCGGGATTTGGCGAATACCTGCGCCGTCTCGACCTTGCCACAGACGACGGCGAAGTTGACCCGATCGAAGTTCTCGCCCTGAGCGAGGGACGACGCGCGACGGACAATCTGGAAATCTTTCCGCGCGTCACCCGCACGGAAGATCGCCCCTTCACGATCAAGTTCTTTCTTCACGGCTGGCGGTATCTTCCGCCTGATCGGGCGCAGCGAGTTCTCAGTTTGCGCGCCGGCGACAACTTGCGTGTCGCCATCGAAGCGAATAACCCGGCGACGCATTTCGCGGTGCAGTTGCAAACGGACGATCTAGTTCCGATCGGTTACGCGCCCCGATATCTGGTGAACGACTTGGCGGATGTCATCTTGCGGTGCGCCATCCCCGTGTCGGCCGTTGTGAGCCGACTCAACTTGCCGCCGGCACCGCCCAGCCAACGTCTGCTCGTTTCGTTTGAGGGCTGTTGGCCCGACGATTATGAGCCAATGAGCGGAGACCAGTTTCAAGTTCTGATCGGCGACGATTCGCCGGCTTCCGATGAAGCCCTCGTGGCATCGTGATCCCTCAGCACTGGTTGCAGCACCGATGCCGTCGAACTTTGACTTCCTCAAGACTGGCTGGGCGTCCCTGCATGAGGATGCTGTCGAGACGGAGTTGAATGTCTTCCTGTCACCTCGGACGGGAGTCTTCTACTCGCGGCGAGCACTCGAACGAGTGGTGCTGTGGCTTTATGCCAACGATGGCGGGTTGAAGAAGCCGTATCAGGAAAATCTCGCGGCACTGATCCACGAGCCGACGTTTCGCAAAATTCTGCCGACGTCGCTGTTTCAGAACGTGCGGTTAATTCACAAGCTCGGCAATCTGGCCGTTCACAGCGACACGTCGATCAACTCGACCGACGCCTTGCACTCCGCTCGGATGTTGCACGCCGTCTTGAGTTGGGTGGCTCGCATCTACTCCCGCACCGCCGAGACGATCCCGCCATTCGACGACTCGCTGGTCCCGCGTCCCGCCGCGTCGCCTGCTCCCGATCGGACGTCTGAGCAACTCCAACAGCTTCAGCAGCAACTCGGCGCGAAGGACGCGGAACTCGCGGCACGAGAAGCTCGGCTGAAGCAGACTGACGAAGAGATCGCTCAACTCAAACAGCAGATCGCCGAACTGCGTGAGTCTCGCGAGAAGACTGTCCCCGTCGAGGACATCAACGAAGCGACGACTCGCGACCTGTTCATCGACGTGCTGCTCCGCGAAGCGGGTTGGAATCCGCACGGGCCAAACGTCTGCGAGTTCCCCGTCAAAGGGATGCCCAACACGACCGGAGAAGGCTTCGTCGATTATGCACTGTGGGGCAAAGACGGCTTGCCGTTGGGAGTCGTCGAGGCCAAACGCACGAAGCGCGATTCGCAGGAAGGGCAGCGACAAGCGGAACTCTATGCCGACTGCCTCGAACGGACTTTCAAGCAACGCCCCGTGATCTTCTACAGCAACGGCTACGAGACCTGGATGTGGGACGACCACAACTATCCGCCTCGCGAGGTGCAGGGCTTCTACAAGCAAGACGAGCTGCAACTGCTCATCAATCGCCGCAGCAGCCGGCAGGACATCACGACAGCGGCCCTCAACCACGAAATCGTGGAACGCCACTACCAGCACGAAGCGATCCGCCGCGTGATGGAAACCTTCGCCAACGATCGGCAGCGACGAGCCTTGCTCGTGATGGCGACCGGGACCGGCAAGACTCGCATCAGCATCGCCGCCGTCGAACTGCTCATGAAAGCGGATTGGGTTCGCCGCGTGCTGTTCCTGGCCGATCGCAACGGCCTGCTCACTCAAGCCAAGCGGAACTTCGCCAAGTGGCTGCCGAACACGTCCGCCGTGGATATCACGAAGGAGCGTGAGGACGACGATAGCCGCATCGTGTTCTCGACCTACCCCACGATGATGAACAGCATCGACGACGAACGCCACGACGGTGTCAACAGGTTCGGTGTCGGGCACTTCGATTTGGTCATCATCGACGAGGCTCATCGCAGCGTGTACTCGAAGTACAAGGCGATCTTTGAGTATTTCGACTCGCTGTTGCTCGGCCTGACCGCCACACCGCGAGCCGACGCCGACCGCGACACCTATGACCTGTTCGGCTTGGAGAAGGGCGTCCCAACATCCGCCTACGAACTGGAACAAGCAGTCGCCGACAAGTTCCTCGTCCCGTTCAATCCGATTGCTGTGCCGTTGAAGTTTCTCCGTAAATGGGGTGAAGTACGCCGAACTCACCGAGGACGAGCAGAAGGAATACGAAGAGAAGTTCTACGATGAAGAGACCGGACAACTTCCGCCAGAAATCGACGCTGCCGCTCTGAACCGCTGGCTGTTCAACAAGAATACCGTGGACCAAGTGCTGGCCTACGTCATGGAGCACGGAGCGAAGGTCGAAGGGGGCGACAAACTCGGCAAGACGATCATCTTCGCCGCCAATCAGGCACACGCCGACTTCATCGTCGAACGATTCGACATCAACTATTCGCACCTCGCCGGCAAGTTCTGTCGGACGATCCACAACAAGGTCAGTTACCCACAGTCGTTGATCGACGACTTCTCGATGGTCAAGAAACTGCCGCAGATCGCCGTCAGCGTGGACATGCTCGACACGGGCATCGACGTGCCGGAGTGCGTCAATCTCGTGTTCTTCAAACGAGTCCGATCCAAAACCAAGTTCTGGCAAATGATCGGTCGCGGTACTCGACTGTGCCCTGACCTATTCGGCCCCGGTCAGGACAAAGAGTTCTTCAACGTCTTCGACTTCTGCGAGAACCTGGAATACTTCGGCAACAACCCCGAAGGAGTCGAAGCCACCGTCCAAGAAGGAGTGAAGACGAAAATCTTCCGCCGCCGCTTAGCACTGATCGACTTGCTCGCACGAACGCCGAAGGCTGACGAATCACTGATCCAACTTCGCAGCGAAATTACTGATGTGCTCCATCGCGATGTCGTGCAATTGAACGTCGATAGCTTCGTCGTCAGACCACACCGTCGTTACGTCGAGAAGTTCAGCCAACGCGACGCCTGGAATGAACTCAGCCCCGGCGACTTCGTCGATGCCAGCAATCACTTGGCGGATTTACCAACGCCCGACGACGGCGACGAATTCGCTCGCCGCTTCGACCTGCTGTTGCTCAACATTCAACTCGGTGTGCTGGAATCGTCGCCGTTCGTGCCACGCTGGGAAAAACAGGTCAGCGAGATCGCGGGAGGCTTGGAAGAGAAAGAAGCCATCCCCGCCGTGAAGCAACACCTCGCTCTGATCCAAGAGATTCAGACCGAAGAATTCTGGCAGGACATCACGCTGCCAATGCTGGAGAACGTGCGGCGAAAGCTCCGCAGCTTGATTCAGTTTCTCGACCCTGAAGGCAAACGCGACAACGTCTACACCAACTTTGAGGATGAACTCGGTCAGGCCACGACTGTGGACGGACTCGTCAAGCGGGACGACAGCCTGAAGAACTATCGCCTGAAAGTCGAACGCTTCGTCCGCGAGCACGAAGACCATCCCACAATCTCACGTCTGAAGCACAACCAACCGATCACCGCCGCCGACCTGGAAGCCCTGGAAGCGATCCTCTTCTCCGTCGATGTGGCTGGGGACCGCGAGCGATTCCAACAGACCTACGGAACTGACAAGCCGCTCGGCAAGTTGATCCGCGAGATTGTTGGCCTCGACCTGAACTCCGCCAAACAAGCGTTCGCTCAATTTCTGAGTCTCGGCACGTTGAGCGCGGATCAAATCACGTTCATCAACCAGATCATCGACCACCTGGTCCACAACGGCACGATGGACCCCGCCGACCTCTTCAAGCCGCCGTTCACCGACATGCACGACCAAGGATTGATCGGCGTCCTACCGCAACTGGCTCAAGCCGTCGTACAGGCCATTCGGCAAATCAACGAGAATGCGCTTGTCGCCTGAGCTTGATGGTCGAAACGGAGGCCGTTTGCCATGTTTGATGGAATCGCAAGCCAACCGTCACTGAGTCAAGTCGGTGCGCTCTCCCTCTCAAGTCGCCGGAAAGCTATTCGCGTTTTGTCAAGAACTACTCCTTGCGCGATTCAATCATCGACGCGGTCAGACGAGAATTGACAAGGTGATTCAGGAACAGACGCGGCTAGGCTGATCCGCCGAACGGCCGGCAGTCCCGCCGGCTTGCCGCGTTTCTTTTTCGGGACGCCACAAAGGGACCAGTGGCAATGACCGAATTGGACAATGACACCCAACGTATCCTTTCGATGATGGCTACAACACCCGTGTTGGAATGGAGGGGGTGGTGGGACGAACTCCGCCACTATAAGCCGTGGATCGGAGAGAGCAACTCGTACAGCCTGCGCAAGTACCTTGTCAAAGAGCATCGAATGGACGATTTCGATTTGGGAAAAAAGTCAGTGCCTGAGATCGTCAAGTTGCTTGAGTCGGACATATTGGCTTGTAGGCCGTCGGCCGACGATTCCGCATTCGTTGCCGTCAAGTCATCGTCAGGTGAGAAGGCGGAGAGTGGAAGCCAAGCCGGCGCGACTACAAGTGAAACCGTTGCGGACGGTCCGTGTGGACTGAATGGCTTTCGCTGGAGAACGCTGGCTCCGCGAACCGGATTGGCACCAACACCGTTTCGACTGTTGGCCGCGTTGTGGAACGCGAAGGATCGAACCGCGTCCTTTTGCGAACTCGCCAAAGCCGTATGGGATGATGCCGAGATCAATCTCCGTGATGACAGCCGGCTTGGGTCAGCACGTCGCGAGGTCAATGACTTCATGGAATCGGGCGCGTTTCCGTTCCGAGTGAGAACGTCGCCGAAGAATGAAGTCGTCGCGCTGGTGGAGTCGATGACACAAACAACTGTGTCCCCGAAGTCGACGTTTGGCAAAAAAGCCCGCAAAAGCCCGCGCCTCGCCCGCCAGTAGCCCGCGCCGGTCGTCAGACTGTCGCCCGTACTGACCGATCACCCGGTACGGAGCTACGACCATGCAGCCCTCAGACAGAGACGCGCTGAAGCGTCTCCCCTCGCCTGACGAGCTACGTCAGGCACTCTCTCGCCGAGTCCGTGAGGCTGGCGTGCTACGTCGCCTACTCCGCGTCTCAGAGTACGCAGCGACCGAGCTACAGGACGCCGAGCATGCTGACCACGACTCCGACACTCACGACACCGCGCAGGGGGACACCATGCTGACGTCACCCGCTGATCCTGTCGCAATGAAGGGGGCGAGCCATGCGTGACGCGAACCTTGCGCCATCTCTGTTGATCGACGTTCGCGAGTTGTCGCGGTTGTTGTCCGTGAGCATCGCATCGTGCTGGCGCTGGAAATCCGATGGGAAATTACCGCCGGCAATCTCGCTTTCGAGCCAAGTCGTTCGCTGGCGACGCGCCGATGTGCTCTCGTGGATCGACGCTGGCTGTATCCCACTCCCCGCGAGCAAAAGCGCGAAAGAAAAGGCGACTGAATGAAGTCACTTCCGAAGCTCACTAGAGACGGCAGATTCACAATCGAGAGTGTGACACGGCATTCAGGCCCCGAAGGTTCGTTCCGCGTGTCGCTTCGGCTCTCAAATCGTGAGCGCCGACACGTTGTTGTGAACGCTGAAGCGCTATTTGACTTCAACACATTTCGCATTGCCGCTCTGGTTCAGGCGAACGTCTATCTGCGACATGATGCTGAAACGCGAACGCCGGAACGGCAACAACACTGGCTCGATGAGATCGACGAAGCAATTCCGCTGAGCGACGACGAATGAGATCGGCAGCAACCGTCTCGATGATCGCAAGGGTTTCATCCGAAAAAACAAAACCCGCCAGTGGTGTGGCGGGTTCATGTCTGAAACAGATTTCATGGAAGGAACGAAATGGAGAATACGGATGCCACTGTGCTGGTGCAACTGTCGCCGGTCGCTCGATTGGGTCCGAATCATGTCGCCGACTTGCGCAAGTCGGGACTGTCGGATGGACAAATTGAGGCTTGCGGGTTCGCGACGATTCGGGATTCGAGAAAGATCAACGAGATTCTCAAATGGAAGGGCGAGAATTCGTTGGGGTGGTGTTTAGGGATACCGTATCGGCGTTCAGACGGATCGTGGATACCCGTAAAAGAATTCGCACGGCTGAAACCCGACGCGCCGCGCATGAGGGACGGGAAATCCGTCAAATACGAATCGCCGGTTGGAAGTGGTGTGCGGCTCTATTTCCCACCGGCAACGTGCAAGGTGTTGATGGATGCGAGGGTTCCGCTGCTCGTCACCGAAGGTGAAAAGAAAGCTGCAAAGGCTGATCAAGAGGGCTTTGCTTGCATCGGGCTGGGGGGTGTCGAGGCGTGGTCAAAGAAGCGTGAGAAGGGGCCGGATGGAAAGAAGGCAAGCAAGCGTGAACTGATTTCGGATTTCGACGCCGTGTCACTGGCTGGTCGTGAAGTCTTCATCGTTTTTGATTCGGACCTCGCAGAGAAAGAAGCGGTTCAATGGGCTGAATGGAATCTTGCTCAAGCTCTCGCGGAACGGGGTGCGATCGTCAACGTGGTGCGATTGCCAAACGGCCGACCCGATGCCAACGGCAAGCCAACCAAGATCGGTTTGGATGATTACTTGGTCGCTCACTCGGCCGACGAACTTCGCGAGCTGCTGAAATCTGCGCTACTGCCTCGAAAACCCATCGACGACCGAGTTCAGATTGTCGTCACGACTGACGAATCGAAGGTCAACGAGTCAGCGATTCGAGCACTCACGAAGGATGAAACGATCTATCAACGAGCGGGAAGGCTGGTTCACGTCGTCAGTGAACGAGGCAACGACGGTATCAAACGGCCAGAGAATGCTCCGCGCGTGCGGGCGATATCGCTTGCTACGCTTCGTGAACGGCTGACTCAGGTTGCTAAATTCGTGACCGTTCACGAATCTGAGGAGGGGGATGAGATCAAGCTGGCTCACCCGCAGAAGTGGTGTTATGAGGCCATCACCGCGCGTGGCCAGTGGTCGGGGATTCGGTCGCTCGCGGCTGTGGTGACGGCTCCGGTGTTGCGGCCGGATGGCTCCGTGTTGAACTCGGCGGGCTACGATCCGGCAACAGGGTCGCTGTTCGATCCGCAAGGCGTCTCGTTTCCGATTATCGAGCGTCCGTCTCACGCGGACGCCGTTCGTGCCGCTGCCTCGCTGATGGATTTGGTCAAAGACTTCCCGTTTTCAAAACCGGATCATGGCGCGGCGTGGTTGTCGTATCTGCTCACGCCGCTAGCACGGTTCGCGTTCATGGGGCCGGCTCCGCTGTTTCTGGTCGATGCGAATATCCGGGGGAGCGGCAAGTCGCTGTTGTGTGATGTTGTGGCATTGATCGTCACAGGGCGCGAGATGTCTCGCATGTCGAACCCGAAAGATGATGACGAAGCGCGGAAGCGAATTACGGCCCTAGCCCTGGCGGGCGACACGCTCTGTTTGATCGACAACATCATCGGCGGGCTGGGTTGTGCTTCACTGGACGCGGCGTTGACGGGAACGGTCTGGAAAGATCGTGTCTTGGGGGCGAGCGAAATCGTCGAACTGCCGCTGTCCGTCACGTGGTCCGCGACCGGCAACAACGTCGTATTGCACGCGGACACGTCCCGCCGCGTGGCTCACATTCGTTTGGACTCGCGACTGGAGAACCCCGAACAACGCGAAGGGTTCAAACACCCGAACTTGAAAGCCTACGTCCGCGAGCATCGCGCGAAGTTGCTGGCTGACGCCCTCACGATCCTCGCGGCGTTCTGCCAAGCTGGACGCCCGCAACAGAAACTCCCGACGTGGGGTTCGTTTGAAGCGTGGTCCGACCTCGTTCGCCAAGCGGTCGTCTGGTGCGGTCAGTCCGATCCGGGAGCGACCCGAACCGAGTTGGTCGAACAGTCTGACCGTGAGGCCACCAACCTGCGCGAGCTGCTCGCCGGCTGGGATGAACTCGACCCAGATTGTTACGGCCTGACGACGGCAGAGATTCTTGATCGAATCACGAAACACCCCGACCGATACCAACGAGTCTGCAATGCGGTGTTGGAACTCTGCCCGCCTCAAGCCGGCAAGTCGTTTCCGTCCGCTGGCTCGCTTGGAAAGAAGCTGGGGCAACTTCGCGGGCGGGTTGTGTCTGGCCGCTTCCTGAACCGCAGACCGAACCGCCAGAAATCCGCTGCGTGGTTTGTGAGCGACTCGACTGCCGGAGATGCCGGAGTTGCCGGAGATGCTACAGCCCTTCTCTCACGCGATGGCGCGGTCATGGCAATGGACAAGCAAATTGAAAAGGTGGCTGAAATATCTCCGGCATCTCCGGCATCTCCGGCTACGGTTCCACCGGATGGCGGCAATAACGTGGACGACACGCTGTTCGACTGGTTTCAATTCTGACGCGACCTGTCTTAATTCAATTAACCTGACCTACGGACTCGCGACATGGCAGACAAGACGACCGATATCGAGACGACCGCCGACTTGGCCGCGTGGGCGAAAGCGTTGGCGGCTGCTGCGACGCCGGACGAACTGGCTCGTCTGGTGAAGGACTATCGCCAGCAAGCTCGCAACCCGCGACGCTCGGCAGAAGACCGGACATTTGCAAAACGACGGGGGAACGCCCTCTCGAAATTTGTTAAACAAAACAGTTGACGAACATCAATTGTGATGTTAAATTGCTCCCGTTGCCGATGAATGACACCGAACGGAAGCCAGTCGCCATGAAAATCGTCGCGTACTTTCGAGTCTCAACAAAAAAACAAGGCGAGAGTGGGCTAGGGCTGGAAGGGCAGAAAGCCGCCGTGGTCGGATTCGCTCAACAGAACCGGGGTGACATCGTGCGGGAGTACGTGGAAGTCGAATCGGGACGGAACTCGGATCGTCAGGAACTCGCGCGTGCGTTATCTCACGCAAAGCGCGCCAAGGCGACGCTCGTTGTGGCGAAGCTCGACAGGCTGGCTCGTAACGTCGCGTTCCTTTCGGCGTTGATGGAATCGGGCGTGGAATTCGTGGCCGTGGACCAACCACACGCCAACCGGCTGACCATTCACATCCTCGCGGCTGTGGCCGAAGATGAAGCCCGACGCATCAGCGACCGAACCAAGTCCGCGCTGGCCGCGGCGAAAGCTCGCGGGACGAAACTCGGATCGGCTCGGCCGGGTCACTGGAAGGGACGCGAACACCTGCGACAAGCCGCGATTCTGAAAGCCGTCCAAGTGGCCAGCGAAGTCCGCACGAAAGACACCGACGAAGCGTATCGCGACCTCGCCCCGACGATGCGTGAACTCCGCGACGCGGGGAAGTCGCTGCAAGCCATCGCCGATGAACTCAACGCCCAAGGCTACGAAACGCGGCGCGGCAAGCCGTGGAATCCGATGCAAGTCCGCCGAGTCCTGCAACGCGACCTCTAACCAAGTGAGCGCCGATCATGGCCAGCCTCTACCGTCCGACCGTCATTCGCTACATCAACGCGGAAGGCCGACAAGTTTCTAAAGGAACACTTGACGCGAAACGACTTCGTGAGCGCTCAAAAACATGGCGAGGGCGGTATCGCGCGGCGGATGGGAAAATGCGCACCGTGTCGCTGTGCGATGACCGGGACGCGGCCGAAACGATGCTCAACGACCTGGCGAATCGAGCCAAGCGGGAAGCGCGAGGCGACATCGACCCGTTTGAAGATCATCGCCAGCGGACCTTGGCGGAACACGTTGAAGACTTCCGCGCGTTCCTGGAATCGAAGGGCAACACCGCTGCACACGTCGCATTGACGGTTCAACGTCTTTCGGACGCGGTCGATGGTTGTCGGTTCAAGAAACTGTCCGACCTCAACGCGGGCAGAGTCGCCGGCTGGCTGGCGGATCGTCGAAAACCAAAGACTGGCAAAATGGGTAATGTCATCGCCGGCTTGAGCGTGGCAAGCAGCAATCACTACTTGGTCGCCATGAAGTCGTTTGGCCAGTGGCTCGTGAAGGATCGACGATCTCCGGAGAATCCGTTCGCTCACTTGTCGCGGCTGAATGCTCGTGTCGATGTTCGCCACGAACGCCGAGCGTTATCCGCCGCTGAACTGTCTCGGCTCATTGCCGCGACCGAGAACAGTAGAGAATCCTTCCGGGGGCTGGATGGTTTCACGCGAGCGATGCTGTACCGAGTGGCGACGATGACGGGCCTGCGAGCGTCCGAACTGGCCAGCCTCACGCTGGCATCGTTCGACCTCACCGCTGACCCGCCGACTGTGACCCTCGCCGCGGGATACTCAAAACATCGTCGCGAAGACGTCCTGCCGCTTCATTCCGACCTCGTGGCACGATTGAGCCAGTGGCTCTCAGAACGCGAGCGAGGGTCGGACGGGGAAAGAGTCGTCCTGTCGTTGAATCGTGCGGCAGACGCGAAGCTAGAGCGTCTGTTTGCGGGAACGTGGGCGGAGCGAGCGTACAAGATGCTTCGCAACGATCTGGAAGCGGCCGGAGTTTCCTACGTCACCGATGATGGCATCGCCGACTTCCATTCGCTCCGCCACACGTTCATCAGCAACCTCGTGGCCGCGGGAGTTCACCCGAAGTTGGCACAGCAACTCGCGAGGCATTCGACCATCAGTCTGACGATGGATCGTTATTCCCACGTCGGATTGCTGGACATGACCGCCGCGCTGGAATCGCTCCCGACCGTCACGGTTTCCGAACCACAAACGTTGCGAGCGACCGGCACGACGGATGACGCTCCGGTTTTAAGTTGCACAATAAGTTGCAACGCTCCTACCGAAATCAACCGTTTTCAACCGATTTCTACTGATCCGATGGCCACTGATTCAACATCGGGTCAGAAACGAGAAAACCCTCGATTTTCCTCAGAAAATGAGGGTTTTGAGGCAGTGCGCCCGGAGGGAGTCGAACCCCCAACCTTCGGATCCGAAGTCCGACGCTCTATCCAATTGAGCTACGGGCGCAAAGTAAAATCAACAATGAGGATTGGAAAATTGGCACTCCCTGCGAAAATGGAAAATGGTGCATGACACCCCATGTGACACCAGCGCTTCACGGAGAGTCTCAAATGAATACCAAAATCGCAAAGCCCAAGAAGCCATACAAAGACTTCCCTCTGTTTCCTCACGCAACAGGACGCTGGGCGAAAAAGTTCCGTGGAAAGTTTCACTACTTTGGTCCCTGGAACAACCCCGATGATGCGCTGAAAAAGTATCTGGCTCAACGGGATGATTTGCAAGCGGGTCGGGCTCCCCGAAGTTCCAGCGACGGATTCAACGTGCGTGACATGGTGAATCGTTTTCTCACGGCGAAGCAACACCTTGTTGACACGAACGAGTTGACCCAAAGGACATTCAAAGACGACTACTCAACGTGTGAACTTCTTGTCACTCACCTTGGAAATGGTCAGGAGCAGATGGAACGGTCGAGTCGGCAGGGTGAGTGCGGACCACTGCGGGGAAGCCTATTACTTACGGCGCCGTGCCGGCTTGGTGTCCCGGCCGTAGTAGTAGGATCGTTCCTCAACCAATAGAGCTTCAGCGCGCGCCACGTCCATTTCCTTGGCATTGAGGTGTGATTCTTTGGTCAATACTAAAACTTCCTTGACTGGGTCATCACCCTCAAAGCCCACCTGTATGTAACCGACATCTGGGGCATAGAATTTCAGTTGGAGCGCGCCCTGCTTCAGCTCACCACTGGACCATTCTTCAATCACGAGCACATCCTTAAACGTACCCGCCGGAATCGTCACCTTCTCGCCCATCTTCCGCACCTGTCCTCGGTCGTCCCATTTGTACACCCCCTTGGCGAAGCCCTGCGAAACGCTTGGTGTGCCCTCGGCCGGCTTTCCCGGCATGATGATGCCCGACTTAGCGCCCAGGAACCCATCCAACCAGACCTTAGCGCCGATCAGTTTTACATTCTCATCATAAACTTCCTTGACTTCGCCAAAATGCCAGACATTCCCTTCATCGTCCTGCGCGCGAAAGCACAGTTCTGACTCCTCAAGCTTGCCCTCCACGATATCTTGTTCCCAGAGAACGACCGTTAGAATTCCGTTGACTTCCTTAACGAGGTCGGTGACGGTATGAATGACCTTATGCGGTATCTTCTCGTCTTCGTCGTCGATCGTCCAGCCCTCATAGACCACCTGCGAGCCCGGCTTCAGCGGCATATATTTGTTGTCGATGATCGTTGACCGACTGAAGTTCTTAGCGTCAACCTGCAGCAGATCGGTCAGGTCATCCGCCGCAAAACCTGACGACGCGAAGCTGGCAACTATCGCCGCAATCGCAACAGTAATAATTGGTGCTTTGGATAGCTTCATGAACATGCCTTTTCTTCAAATCACTAATCCGACATTTCCCAGATGAATTGAGTCCGGAACCGTTCCGGACCGCCAAGTGCGAGAGCCTTCAATACTGTACAAGCAGCCGCAACACCTCGCCCGGCCCGCTGGCTGAATCCGTGATCTAAGCCACTGCGGGGAAGTCTACTGTTTATGGCGCTGTGGCGGCTTGGTGCCCCGGCCGTAGTAGTCGGAGCGTTCTTCAACCAATAGAGCGTCAGCTCGCGCCGCGTCCATTTCCTGCTCATTGAGCTGTGATACTTTGGTGAATACTAAAGCTCCCGTGACTGGGTCATCGCCGTCAAAGCCCACCTGTAGGTAGCCGACACCTGGAGCATAGTATTTCAGTTGGAGCGCGCTTTTTCTCTTCTTGACAGCGGACCATTCTTCAATCACGAGCACGTCCTTAAACGTGCCCGCCGGAATCGTCACCTTCTCGCCCGCCTTCCGCACCTGTCCTCGGTTGTTCCATGTGTACACCCCTTTGCTCAACTTCGACAGGTCATTTTCGCAAGTCTCATTCTAATAGCGGGTTGCGAATTCGTGAACCGTCGTTGGCACTACAGAGCAGCTCCTTGAAGTATGGGATTTAGTAGACTTCGCTACGCGGTGCGGATGGCGGGGCC
>CAYSHJ010001312.1:0-3030 GCA_964430385.1 uncultured Planctomycetaceae bacterium | reverse complement strand
CGCGGACGCCCCGTGCACGGGAAAAAAAAGGGCGGCTCCTGGAACTCTCGAAATTGTGTAGATCTCATTGCCTGCAAAGGGGAAAAATTCACCGAACCGTCGCCCCCAGCAACTTGACGACAGCGACGATGACCGCGGTTCCGGCGACGTCCAGTAGAGCGCCGTAGCGAATCATGCGACTGAGCGGAACCATGCCAGAACCGTACACGATCGCGTTGCAGGGAGTGCTCACCGGCAGCATGAAACCAAGACTGCAGCCGAGCGTCGCTCCCAAAGCCGGTTCGAGCGGATCGATGCCGGCGGCTTGGCTCATCGTGATGACCACGGGGACAACGATGTTCGCCGACGCCGTGTTCGAGGTCGCTTCCGACACCAGCGTCGCCACCAACGTGGCCGCGATCAGAAACCCGAAGCTCCCCGCATTCGGCAACCAAGTGAGCATGTTCTCGCCGAGCACTTTGGCCAACTTCGTCTCTTGAGCCAGCATGCCCAACGCGAATCCACCGCCGTAGAGCAACACGACTCCCCAATCGATTTGCGTGGCCTCGGACCACTTGAGTGCCCGTCGTCCCGGTGCGCCCGGCAACAAGAAGAGCAATCCGGCACCGAACAACGCCGGCACCGCTTCCGGCAGGCTCGTTTTCCAATTGTCGTAAGTTTGGCTTGTCTCGCCCCACCCAATCGCGACGACTCCCGGCGCCACCCACAGACCGACCATCACGACGAACGCGATCAGCGTCGAGATTTGCCCGCGAGTCCACGGCCCCAGGTCGCGTCGCTGGCGTGCGAGGAACTCGCGTCCGCCAGCGAATTCGCGCACTCCCGAAGGACACAGCCAATTCAAGTACGCGAACATGAAGAAGTACAGCACGACGACGACCGGCACGCCGATCACGCACCACTCAAAGAATGTGACATCCACCGACGAACCACTCTCCTTCATCGCCGTCCGAATGAACCCTAAGCCGATCACGTTGGGCGGCGTCCCAATCGGAGTCGCCAGTCCACCGATCGACGCCGCAAACGACGTGATCAACATCATGCCAATGGCGTAACGCGGATCGAGACGCGGTCGAACTCCGCTCGGGTCAGACTTCTCATCGTTCAGCACTTTCAAAATCGACAGCCCGATCGCGAACATCATGGCCGTCGTCGCCGTGTTGCTGATCCAGGCCGAGATGAATGCCGTGACCGCTCCGTAAGCGAAGAGCACTCGACTAGGGTTGCCGCCGACCCAGCGCAGCGAGAGCACGCTCAACGCCAGCCGCCGATCGAGACCATGTAGCTCGATCGCCCGCGCCAGCATGAACGAGCCGATGAACAAAAACATCAATTGATCGGCAAACGGAGCAAACACGTTCTTCGCCGGCGACACCTGCATGACCACGCACACGCTCGCTCCTAGCAGTGCCGTCAGCGGCATCGGGAGCGCCTCGGTGATCCACAGCGTGACGACCGCCGCCATGACTGCCGCCAGGCGATGAGCCGTCAGTTTTCCATGCAAGCTGTCAAAGTCCCAGAAGAGGACCAACAGAAACAGCAGCGGCGCGAGCACAAATCCCACTCGCGCCCGCCAGTGCTCGAAGCGTTTTTCCAGATCGGCCATCCGACATCCTTCTTCGTTCGCGGCACACGCGGCTTGACGGCATTCGAAATCACAGGCGAGACGCCTGTGCCACGAGACTACTTCGCCGCTTCCTGCCGCAGTCGTGGTCGTCAGCGGTGCGAGCCTTCGATTGAGCGAGCGTCATCACCAAGTCAAAGCACATCAGCCAGTCAGCAAGTTGTCGCATGAAGTTCCTCCGTCGGTCGTTTTAAGAAACGGATTTTGACGGAAAGTGCCGCTGGGACGGTATCCGCCAATAGGACATCAAGCGAAGCGTCTGGTCTCAGATCTCATCCGGAAAGTATGCTTTGACATACTTCATCAGGTCGAGGCAATTCAATTCGTCCTTGATACCTTCGAGCGTCGGTTCGACGAGCGTTCTGGCGACCTCTTGCACGATCAGGTCGGCGAATCGCTTGCGAGCTCGACTAAGTTGTTTGCGAAACGCCTCCGGAGTCAATTGTTGGCCGGTCAGCTCTGAGACCTTTTTGGCCAACGTCGGCGAATTGTCTTGCGGATATTGCGCCGACACGCGCAGCACAGTGCAGAACAGATTGCCGGTCGTTCGCTTCTGGTACTTGTCGAGCGTCTTCCAGGCCGACTTCATAATGCACTTGCGCCAGTCGCTGGTCCATTCGGTTTGAGACTCGACGGACGCCGGCACCAGTTCCATCCCTTCGGCGGACATCGGCACTTGATTGCGGCGGCAGAGCCACTGCATCGCCGCGTTCCGTACAATCGTGATCAGATAGTAACGGAACTTGCCCTTGTTCGAGTCAGCCGTGTGAAAGCCCTTTTGCACCATCCGCAGCATGAAGTCCTGTTCGACTTCTTCGGCGTCGTTTGGATCGCGAATCAAGGTCGCGATGTATTTGCGGATCGCTCGCCCGTAACGTCGGACGAACAGCGTCGGATTGTTGACCGCCGTCCAACGGGTCGAGATGCGATTGAGCCAAATCTTGTGGCTCGATCCGCCGCCCAGACTGTTCGAATCGCTCCAGTCACCACCACTACGGCCGGTGCCGGGAGTCGAGTCGACCGAGTTCGAATCCATCGTGATTGACCTTGTCGCAGAAACAACGTGGTACAGATAACTCGACCGTACTCCGAACGCGATCAAACGCAAGCGCTATGAATACGTGATGCTAGCGTATCCAAGAGACAGGGCGACAAACAATTCGCGGACGGATGACAGTGTTACCCGGCGATTTTGGCCGAACCGGCAAAAGCTTCCTTGTGGGACGCCGTCGATGCACGCGATAATCAAATTCTTCCGATGCGAAGTCACTCGGCAGACTAACCCGACGCGCCAACGAGGGCGAAAGTCCAAAACGCATGCCATCGAATTGAGTCGCCTGAGCGTTCGCCCTCACTGGCGCTTCGGGTTAGTATGATGGCGGCTCCGCCGCGCCATGACGAGCGTT
>CAYSHJ010001311.1:0-3721 GCA_964430385.1 uncultured Planctomycetaceae bacterium | reverse complement strand
GGCGAGAGAAGGGAAGGGCTCGGCTCGGGGTGTTGGAGCCACCGCCATAACGACCCCCACCGCCAGTCCTCCGCGCGAGCCACCCATTTGGCCCGCAAGGCATTCCGTTCGACGTAGCGGCACGCGACGAAGAAGTGGTCGTCGTCCTGGATCGGAAAACTCTTGAACCGCTGCTGGTACACATGCCCGGTCCCCGCGGTGTGGTAGTGGGCGTGGTAACGCATGGTGTGCGTGCCGACTACCCAACCCATGAACCGCCCCATCTCACCATCTACGAGCGACCGCAGCACGAGATGGAAGTGGTTGGGCATCAGCTGGTAGGAAAACAGCTGAACCTGATAGATCTCCAAGGCTTCATGGAGGATCTGCTCGAAGGCGAGGTAATCCGCCTCCTTGTGAAAAATGGTCGCCCGAAGATTTCCTCGATTCAGCGCGTGGTAAATTCCCCCCGCCTCGTCCGCTCGCGGTGCTCTCGGCATCCCCATCCTCCTTCCCTCCGCCCCCGCGAACAGCATAACCGAGCGTCCGGTTCATTCAAAGAGGCCTGACCCCTTTGAATTGGTTGACCCCTTTGAATTGGTCGCGAGAGAGTCCCCAATGGGTGCTTGGGCGTAAGCGCCCAGCAGCACCGTAGGGCCACAGGCGGCTTGGCGACCCCTGTGGTGGTCCTCCACATCTTTAGCTTTGGCCACGCTTGCGGCGCCGATCGGCTCGCTTGAAGCGGCGGACCTCGGCACGCTGTTGCTTTTCATTTGCCCGGAACGTGCGGATCGATTCGGGGTGCGCCTTGGCCCAGACATCCGGGAGCAACGAGTCGAGAATCTGGGGATCGATTTTGTCGAGCTCGCCTCCTGCCGCTGCCCGGCCACGTGCGAGCTTTTCCAGTGCGTCACAGACGTAGGCCCACACGTCCAAGTCATGACGATGAGCGCTGGCCATGATCGTGAAGATCGTCGCCGTGCGTTCACCGGCCGCTTGGCTGCCAATGAACATCCAGTTGTTGCGTCCGACCGCGATCCGCCGCAGGTCCCGCTCCACGTCGTTGTTGTCGATCGGGACACGTCCATCCTGCAAGTAGACCTGAAACGCCGACCAGTGATTCCGCAGGTAACCGAGCGCCACGCCGAACTTGCTCTTGGGCAGGACGCGCTTCGTCGCGTCGCTGTCCAGCAGTTCGCGCAGCCGACTCATCACCGGCACGCTTTCCCGTTGCCGCAATTCCAAACGCGCAGCGTCGTCCATCGTCCGGGCGCGATCTTCGATGTCATACAACTGCCGGAATTGGGCCATCATCTGGCTCCCCAACACCGGTTGCTGCTCGCGCGCGTTGAACACGTACCGCCGCGCATGCCCCAGGCAAGCGGCGAACTTGATCCGTCCCTGCGTGACCTGCTCGATGTTCACGTAGCCGCTGTAACAATCGCCGCTGAGAGTTCCCCGGAACGGCTCCAAAAAACGGTCTGGCCCGTCACGCGTGCGGCTGTCGGTAAACGCGAACACGTCGTACGGTGCCGCGTTGCGTCCGCGATATAACCAGAAACGCGCTTCCCGGCTACCGTCCCCCTCGCGTGGTGTCAGCAACGTGACCGGAGTATCGTCGGTACCAAGGATCTCGCCGGCCAGCACGCGCTGACGGAATAACCCAGCCAACGGAGCCAAGAGCTCAGCGGAATTCGTGACGATCAAGCCGAGCGTCGAGCGGTTGGGCGACCACCCCAATTGGGCCAAACTGTCTTGTTGACGATAGAGCGGCACATGCAAACCGAATTTGCTAAACAGCACTTCGGCGGCGATGCTAAATCCGAAATGACCACCTTCGACCAGCGTGATTTCCCGCGGCGCTTGAATGATCCCATGTGCTTCCACCACGGATACTGTGGCAGAGACGTGTTTCGTTGTGGCGGCCGGTGCCACTTGCATGCTCGACGTGTCGCTTGGCACCAACGCTGATTCGTTAGTGGGTTGTGTATCAGGGACCTGATTCACGATGGGCTCGGCATTGCCGACCGATTCGACCGTGATGACCTGTTCAGCTTCGACAATGGGTTCGGCATCCACGACGGCTTCGGCTCCCACGATGGGTTCAACTTTCACCACGGGCGACGAAGTCGATTGTGGCAATTTGTACTTGGGATACTCGAATCGTAGCACCCATAACTTACCACGCTGGAACTCCAAAACTTCGACCACATCAACGCCGATCATCGCACAGTCTTCGAGCTGGATTCCCGCGGGCAGTTTTGGCTCGATGCGTTGGGTGCGACGTTCCAGGTGATCCGGCAGCTTTTCACTCCGTCGCTTCCGACCGACTCGGCGTCGCACCAGGATCTCCTGAATGACCGGATCCTCCTGAGCCGCGGAGATAATGGTCGGGTCGGACGTGGAGCCGTCGTCGCCGAAGTCCAAGTGTTGTTGCCCAGGTCCTTCCACGCACCGTTCGCTGCGGCGACCGTACAACCGATGAAGTAACTGCTTGATCGTCAATTGCAGCTCTTCGTTCTCTTGTCGCAGTTGCTCCTGGTGGTCATGGAGCGTCGTGCACGTGCTGGTCAGCTCCGCCTGGCTGGCCAACGCCGCTTGTAGCAGGCGTTGGCAGCTCTCCAAGTCCTCAGGAATGACCAATGCTTCGTGCATGCCCTAGATATAACGATCCTTCGAAATCGCGCAAGACCAACTAAAAAGAATTTTTTTGTCCGAGAATTGACCGGCCTCGAACGCCGCGAACATCACTCGCCACCGGATAGAAATGAGTACGCCCGCAGCGCACAAAAAAGCGAAGGCCTCGGCAGCCTTCGCTCGTTCCGCGACGGAGAGCGGGAGAGATTGTCAACTTGCAATCGCATATCGCTTCCGACGTTTCGCGCTCCCCAAGGACACACCGTTGAGCAACAACGCCAACTGCGTGGCGTCGATTTCAAGATGAGATTGGTCGACGCTCGCCGAGGGAGTTTCAAAGGTTCCTGCCTCAAGACGTTTGTACCAGATCGCTAGTCCGTCGCGGTCCCAGTACATCAGCTTGATCCGATCTCGGCGACGATTCAGAAACAGAAACAAGTGGCCGCTTAGCAGGTCTTTGTTCATCACCGACGCGACGAGACCGCTTAAACCGTCAAAACTCTTTCGCATGTCGGTGGGAGCGGTGCACAGATAGATCTGAACGTTCGTGGTCAAACTCAGCATGGTTGGACCTCCCCGGCAATGTCGCTCTCCAATCGTCCGACGGTTTCAATGGCCAACCGCAGCGATGCGACATCACCTGGCGGTACGCACACACGAGCTCCGTTGGGTAAGTGAATCTCGACTGCGGCAGCCTGCGTCACGCGCACGGGCACGAACGCGGGCATGCCATTCTTCGGAAGCGAAACTGCCAGGCGTTTTCGCCACTGATAGAACGACGGCATGGACACGCCTTCCACGCGACAGAACTGAGTCACCGACATGCCACCTATCTGAAACCGCCGCATTCGGGACTGCCAAAGTTCTTCCTTACTCGAATTTACCGCACAAAACATGATGGCCTCCGTTGGATAGGGATGTGGTCGCACACCCGCTCAACGTAGGCCATCGGTCAAGAACGGCCCTGCTGGGCGCTTACGTTCAAATAGCACTCCGCGTGAAAGGCGTTTCCCTGCCGGGCATGAACCTGACCGAGGCGATAAAAACCGTCCGGGTCGTTGGGGAATTCGGCCAGATCTTGGTGCAAGAGCCCCAGCATGTGGAC
>CAYSHJ010001310.1:0-2108 GCA_964430385.1 uncultured Planctomycetaceae bacterium | reverse complement strand
TTCAAGGGTAAGTCCGTGGGAGTCGGCCCCGTCGTCTCGTACGTCAGCAAAATCGGCGAGCATGACACCATCGCGGGGCTCAAATGGCTTCACGAAGTCGAGACCGAGAACCGGCTCAAGGGCGACATCGTGTGGCTCAAGGCCGTGCTCAAGTTCTGATGGGGAGCGACTCGACCAGGCTCGCTGCGGCCGCATTCGTTCTGCTGACAGGGGCAGCGCAGGCGCAAAGCGCGAGCTTCGGCATCGAGGGCAAGGCGTGGCTGGTCGAAGACATTGCCGGTCGCGGCGTGATCGACCGTGCGCAAACGACGATCAGCTTCGATGCCTCGGGGCGCGTCTCGGGCAGCACCGGCTGCAATCGCTTCACCGGCGCGGCGACTCTCGAAGGCGAGGCTCTCAAGTTTGGCCAGCTTGCCAGGACCCAACTCGCGTGCGTGCTGGCTTTGATGGATCAGGAGCAGAAATTCCTCAGGGCGGTGGAGGCCGTGCGCGGCTACTCGGTGGATGCAAACGGATTGCTTCACCTCCAGGGCGCGAACGGCGAACCGCTGCTGCGCCTGGTGCAAATGGTGACCGCATCAACGCGGGTGACCGGGACGGTCAGCTACCGCGAGCGGATCGCCCTGGCTCCGGGCTCGACGGTGATCGTGACGCTCGAGGACACCAGCAAGGCGGACGTACCGGCGACGATGCTGGGGGAAACCAAGATCACGATCGAGCGCAATCAGGTTCCCATTCCCTTCGTGATTGAAGTCGAGGCCGGCCGCATCGAGCCTAGGCACCGCTATACGGTGCGCGCCCGCGGCTGATGGCCCGCTACAAGTTCGGCGAAAACATCAGAGGGTGGTCGGTCGGACTGGCGGTCAGTTTCTAACCGGCCAAGGGTTCCTGACGACTGTCATGTGCGCGGTCTTGCGCCTGCTTGTAACTTACCGTATAGTAAGGAATATTATAATAGAAAGGAGACGGAATGACCACATCAACTGTGACGACCAAAGGGCAAGTGACGATCCCGTTGGATGTAAGGCGGCGGCTTGGGTTGGACGCGGGGGATCGAATTGAATTCGTCGAGATCGAGGATGGCATGTTCGCGATCAAACCGGCAATCGATGATGTGCGCTCGCTGAAAGGCTTGCTGCGCAAGCCCTCCAGGCCGGTCAGCGTGGACGACATGAACGCTGTAGTTCGGGTGCGGGGCGCCGGTCGATGATTGGTATCGACACGAATGTTCTGGTGCGCTATATCGCGCAAGACGATGCGACCCAGTCTCGCCGCGCAACGTCCTTCATCGAGAAAGAATGCAATGAGGCCGCGCCGGGTTTCGTCGGACTCGTCGTACTAGTAGAAGTTGTCTGGGTGAGCGAGAGCAGCTACGGTGCGGCCAGGGAAGACGTTGCAGACATCGTGCGCAGGATATTGAGCATCAAGCAACTCGTGGTGCAGGATGCGGAGACTGCCTGGAAGGCCCTGCGTCTTTTCGAGTCGAGCAAGACCGACGTCGCTGATTGTCTGGTTGAGCGTTCTGCAATGGCGGCAGGGTGCAAGAGCGTGGTGACTTTCGATAAGCAAGCCGCGAAAGCCGGAATGACGCTACTGAAGGCGTGACACCGTCGCCGTCGCCGGCAACATCACGAAACTCGATCCGCAATCGAGCAGGAATTGTCTTAGAATCTGCAATACCTGCAGATTCTGATGGCTTCGACCTATCCGCTGGAGATCGTCTCGGCCGCGCGCTGGTCGAAGGCCAATCCGAACGTGAAGGACAAGGCGCTGGAAGACGCGATGCAGAAGCAGACTTGGGACCCGAGCGTGAAGTCGCTTGCGGCCTTCCCCAGCGTGCTCGCCATGTTGAACGACAAGCTCGACATGACCCAGAAGCTGGGCGACGCTTTCCTTGGACAGCAAAAGGAGGTCATGGACACCGTCCAGCGGTTGCGCGCCCAGGCGCAAAAGGCGGGCAATCTAAAGTCCAGCAAGGAACAGAAGGTTACAACCGAGCAGCAGGGCACCACGACCATCATCAAGATCGAGCCGGCCGACCCGCAGGTGGTTTACGTCCCGGTCTACAACCCGACCGTGGTGTATGGCCCGTGGCCGTATCCGGCTTT
>CAYSHJ010001309.1:0-13367 GCA_964430385.1 uncultured Planctomycetaceae bacterium | reverse complement strand
TGTCGAGCTTCCAACAGCCGCGAAGACTTGGCGACTTGCGAACTGGAATTTTTGATCGTTTGCGCCTCGTCGAGCACGACGTAATCGAATGGGAAGTCTTTCAACGTCAGCACGTCGCGCCGCAGCGTGCCGTAAGTCGTCAGGATCACGTCATAGTTGGCGAATTCTGGGCGCAAGTCAGCCCGGTCCAGCCCGGCATACTCCAGCACCTTCAACTTCGGCGTGAACTTTTCGCACTCCTGCGCCCAGTTAAACAGCAGCGACTTGGGAACCACGATTAGCGACGGTCGCCGCTCGCTCTTGGGCAACGACTTTTGCTGATTGACGCGATCCTGTAAGACGGCCAACATTTGCACCGTTTTGCCTAAGCCCATGTCGTCGGCCAGGCAGCCGCCAAAACGAAAGTCTTGCAGGAACCGCAACCAGGCGACGCCGTCGCGTTGGTAGGTGCGCAGTGTCCCCTTGAAGTTGGTCGGCTCATCCGTCGTCGCAATACCGGAAAACGACCGCAACTTGTCGCGCAGCTCCGTGAATTTCGCGTCGAAATCGATCAGCGGCTGCGAGGCCAGCAGCGCGTCAAGCAGTCCGACCTGATGCGTCTCGAACCGCAAGTGGTCTCCTTCGGCCGTGCCCAATCCGGCCAGCAGGCCGTACTGCGTGAGCCACTCTTCCGGAATGATTCCCAGCGAGCCGTCGTCCAGTCGGACGGTGCTGTCGCCGCGCGCGAGCGCGGCCAGCAATTCGGGAAACATGACGCGGCGACCGCCGAAATCCGCGTCCCCGTGCAGCTCGAACCAGTCGATGTTCGACTGCACGCGAAAGCGGAGCTGTCCGGCTTGCCAGACTTGCCGACCGTCGGCTTTAACTTGCCAACCCATCGGCATGAGCTTGCGAACCGCGGGGCCGAGCTCACGCGCCATGATCTCGACGTCGTGAGCTCCGCGCCGCTTATCGATCAATCGTTTGAAGCCAGCGCTCACGAGTTGCGTCCAGGCGATCTCTTCGAGATGACGATTGCGGATCAGGCAGCGACCAGCTTGCCGCTCGACAATCGCACTCTGCGGACTGGAGGCGCGAATTAACGTGCCAGCGTAATCGAACTGCACTTCGCCGCGCAGTCGCTCTTGTTGCCAGCGCGATCCTCGCGGCGTGTGGATCAAGATCACGGGCACGGGAGTCAAGCGGACTTCTTCAAGTTTCAGTTTCTCCGGCAAGTCAAGCTGTGGTGCGTTCGGCATGTCGAGCAAGCGATCGACGAGTTCTTCTTCCTCGCCATCCGCGACCGACAACGGCGGGTCGCGCCGCAATAGTTCAGCCCATTCGATCTGCCCGACGTCGCTCCAACGACACAGCCGATGCGTGATCACCGCCCCGGTTGCCGCGACCGAGTCGTCGTTGGAAGACTCGTCGCCGTTCGCGTCACCGCGAATGTTCGTTTCGTCCAAAGTGCTTTCGCCCGCGACATCGTCAGCCACACTCGCCCGATGAGCCAGCGAGGGACGACGAGAGACAGATCCAAATCCTTGGCTGGCGCGTCGGGCGAGCGTCTCTGCCACTTCGACGTCGGCATCCGAGTCGCTCACGTCATCGGCATCCTCGTCCACAAACTGCCCCAACGGACGCTCGACGATTTTCGAAGCGACGGGAATCAGCACAAAACCGCCGGGGACGACCAACTCGGCACCGCGGACCGGTAGTGACTCGCCCTCACGTTCCCAGCGACCGTCCAGCCGCCAGAGCTGTGTCGCTTCGTCAAGCAAGACGCTGACGGTCAGCTCCCAAGGCGAGTCGCCATCCCAGACGATCGTTCGCAGGGACATTTCCTCTTCGCTGTCTTCTTGGAAACGGACTCGTCCCGTCGCGCACATCGCGGGGAGCAACAGTTCCGCCAGATCAAACGGCACGCGAAAGCGATTCGCCGCCGACTGCAGCTCGCTTTGCTGAGCGTACCACGTCGACCGCTCGGCGACGCCGCCCAGTAACGACGCCAAGAGCCGGCGATCCTCTTCCAACGCAACCTCGTCAAACCGGTTCGGCCGCACGCGGAGCGGTTTGAGTTTACCCCACGAGCCGCTGCTGCGTCGCTGCCGTTGCACCAAGCCGATCACCAACTGCTTTTCAAGCTGACTTTGCTTGACGTCGATCTCGTAAAAGATCTCGGTTTCACGCATCTCCGAGCCGGCCGCGGCGTCGCCAGAGTCCATTGTGGTCCGAAGTTGATTGAGCTGCGCTTCCCAATCGCGCACGCGCGGCTCGACAAACGCCGCCGGCTTGGCTTTGCGATTCAAACTGACGGTGCCGACCGCATCGCCCGAAGGGACTTCATCCCAATCTTCTCCATCGTAGTTCCCGTCGAATGACACGCCCTCTTCGATCGTGAACGGCGGGAAGTGATTCGACCGCGCGGCGTCGTTGATGTAACCGGCTTGCTCCGCCTGCAAAATCGTCGCCCAGACGTGCTTGCAACGGCACTCGTGCGGATTGGCGTTGCTCGCGGGACACGAACAGTTCATCAAGAGCTGATCGTCGCGGCGCGTCAACTGCGTGTGGAACTCGGTGCCGTCCGCGACCACCGCGAACAATTCGTCGGCGGTGACCCGCGTGATGGCCACGCGATCGGCTTTGACGTACGCTTGCCCACGAAAGCGAACATCGCCTCGAAACTTGCTTTCCAAAACTGATGACCACGACACAGTCGGCTCCCCGTCTCCTCAGGCAAGTCGGTGTGAATCCGCAAACGCGCAGCGTGTCAAGCTAGCGAATCTCGCTGTCGGTTGGCTAGGCACTCGGTAATGTTTGAACGAAACTTTATGAAGCCGCGATGGCTCTGTCGCTGCCGGTCTTGGAGACTGTTGAATTAGTCCGCCGCCGAGTTCACCTCGGCGGTTTACGCGTTTCTGCACTACGTTTTTTCCGATGAATTCGAGTAGTTCGGAAACGCTTGAACCCCTGAGGCAAGCTCAGGGGCGATTAAATCAACAGACCCCATGAACCGGAGCAGAGCTGCTAAAGAAAGAGTTGCACGCAGCTTGGTCTCTCAACCATTTTGTGCCGGCTCGACCAGTTCCCGCACGGCTTCGGGGCAGGCGTTCCACGTCGCCTGATAAGTGGTCTCGAGTGGCACAAGGACGTGGGCCTCACGCGTGAGAAACACCGGCATCTCGGGCAGCCTGTCCCTCACGGCGGCCGGTTCAATGTACGCCGTGATGTCCCCCGCCGACTGATAACCGACCAGCGTCAGAGGCTGACCCGGCGGCAAGGTGAACGAGTCATCGGTGAATTGCTCGAAGATCGCCTGATGAATGCCCTGCGGATCGCGGCTGGACGGCGGGAACAAGTCAATGATCAGTAGGTGGATGCCCGACCGCAGCAACGCCGCGGTTTTTTCCACGAACGATCGCAACGCATTCCGGCTACTCTTGTTTCCCGGCGAGACGATTTCGATGACCGCCACGACCTCGCCAAGTTCATGGTGAATACTGATGCGGTTCGCCTTTTCGGCATAACGGGTCGCCAGATCCTGTGTGCGGTTGATGACTCTGGTTCGTGGTGGCTCCAAGAGTCCGATAGCACTGTCTGGCTGGGAGCGGCGTCCCGACGGAACTTCGACGGCGACGACGTCCGGCTCCGGCCCGCCGACGCGCTGTTCAACCAGCGCGGAGTAACCCTTCGGGAGAATACCACGATTCAGCGCGCGCGCAATCTCCGTCGACCAGTCCTGATGAAAATGGTGAAATAATCCAGCCGGCACGCGGGTCCAGTCATGAATCGGCATCGCGGCACCTCGGATGGCATGATACCAAACGACAGAACGAGGTTGGAGGCGGAATGCGGGAACCAAGAGTTCGGGCTCTCCGCCATTCCTGTTGAAAAACGGTCGTGAGCCGCAAGGCGCTAGCCGCGGATCGTTGGTTTTCAGCACCCGCGGCTAGCGCCTTGCGGCTCACTCAAGCGTGGCACCAACACAAATGGCGGGAACAAAAAGTTCGCATGCACTCACGGCTCGATCACGCCGCCGTCCCATTCGATGCGGCACTTCGGCAGAGCGTCTTTCAGTTCGTCGATTTTCGCGGCGGTGACTTTGGTCTTGCGCAGGTCGAGCCGTTTCAGATTCGTCAGATCGAAGAGGGGCTTGATCCCGGCGTCGGCCAAGCTGGTGCCGGACAATGACAGGTCGATCACCGCCTGGATCGACGACAAGCAACTGCTCGAAGCTGACATCACCGGCAAGAAGATCACGATCCGCGGCGAAGTCGAAGCCTGCAAACCGCTTGGCTTTTGCACCTGGCGCACAAAGGGGGCGCTGCGAAACATCGTGCTCAAAGAGATCGAGCCGCCGAAGGCGGAGTGATGAAGAAAGTGCATATCGCCGGAACTGTAAAAAAGATGTGATGGCATTCGGTGTGCTCGTTCGTTTCTACTCGCTCCAAGTCAGGAGTTCGTGAGTACGGATATGCGTGCGGCAGGGAGGTCGCTCCGATGGAGCGATCGTATGGAGACGACGGTTTCCCAACGCCGGTTGATTCTGCGTTCGTTCCAGAGTCCCGGTGATCTGGTCATGCTGACGGCGGCGGTGCGCGACCTGCACGCGGCCGCCCCCGGTCGCTTCCTGACCGACGTTCGCACGTCAGCCGACGCGCTTTTTGAGAACAATCCGCACGTCACGCGGTTGAACGAAGGGAACAGCGGCGTCGTTGACGATCGGCGTGGACGGTGGACCCTTGCACGTCGCCGGCGCCACGACAACGCGGACGATCGGCACGAACTGTTGCGCAGCATTCGGCCGGACGCGTTGGTCAAAGGCGGCAGCACTAGCAACGTCGTGGGTCGCGATGTGGTCGATGCCTATGGGGGCCAGATCGGCTTCAGCAAGACGTAGCGGGCCGTTGGAAGGACAAAGACTTCATCTCGCGTTGCTTCCAGGGCAGCGAGCGCTTCTTCCAGAAGGTCGCAAGCGGCGAGCTTTCGGATGAGGTCGTTGTCCGAAAGGCAGATCATGGGGCCGAGCCCTGCTGAGTCACTCGCAGCAGGAACTCGCTGCTATCTTCGGGGAGCCGCGACCAATCGAGACGCTCCGCCATTTTCTCGCGGACCAATCCGATGGCATCCGCCTCTGGCTCCAGCAGCTTCAGAGCGGCAACTCCGACCGGATAGAAGTCAGCCCCCATCGAATGCGCGTAGTTGAGCGCGATGTGCCCCGGATCAACCATGCTTTGTTTTCCGAGTTGCCGGGCGTCATCAGCCAATTGCTGCGCCTTCGGCCAGCGGTCGGCGGCCATGAATCGCTTTCCGGCTTGCCCTGTCAGAAGCTCCTCGGCGAACGCATTGGCCTGTTGCTCTTCCACATCCAGACTGGCGTCATCAACGAAGTCGTCCAGCAGCGCTCCATCCTCGGCAACAGACCCTGAGCGTAGCCAGCGGGATTCGAGGCGATCTCATCTTCCCACCAGCTTGGCAGAGCCGTTTTCTTGACGAAGTCTCGACTCAGTCCGACTTCGCTCAGACGGCGATACAGCGGTTTCATCGGGTTTGATTGGGGCAAGACGATCAACCTCCTGGCTGGCGTAACAGCGAAACTCGATTGAGTCTATCGCTTCTCCTCGGTGCCTCAAAGGTCATGCGGTTTGAGCTAGCGGTGATTGGGTGGGAATCAATGGAATACGTAACCGTTCACGGGGTCAGAGAATGGTCTCGCGTCGTTCGAGCTTTTCTGCGATCAGTACGGGATGTCGTCGGCCGTCACGGAAAAACTGATTGCGCAACAATCGCCTGAAGCGCAGGCGATTATTCGGCTGTTGCTGGCCGAGATTCAGGAGCTGAAAGCGCAGTTGCTGAAGTTGACTCCGCAGAATTCCTCGTTGCCACCCAGCAGTCAGCATCCCCACGCGAAGCCGAACACCCCCAACAGCAAATCCTCACGTAAGCGTGGCGGGCAGCCGGGACATCCGCGCCATCAGCGAGCCTTGATTCCGACCGATGAATGCAGCGATGTGATTCCGCTGCGTCCCCGCGTTTGCTCGGGCTGTGGCGAGCGGCTGAAGGGTGACGATCCGGAACCACGGCGTCATCAGGTTTGGGAACTGCCCGAGATCAAGCCGCTCGTCACCGAATATCAACAACATCGCTTGGCCTGTCCGGGATGCGGAAAGACGACCTGTGCGGCCTTGCCGCCAGGCGTCCCCAGCGGTCAGTCGGGTCCGAATCTAGTGGCCTTCACGGGGCTGTTGATGGGCCACTTCCGGCAGAGCAAACGTCGCGCGGCGTTGTTTCTGCAAGACCTGCTGAAATTCCCCTGCTGTCCGGCACTGACGGTCAAAATGCAAAACCAAGTGGCCGCCGCCCTGAAGCAGCCCTACGACGAACTGCAACAAGAACTGGCCCAGCAACCGCAAGTCTTCATGGACGAAACACCGACCAAACAAGCCCAGCAGAAGGCCTGGTTGTGGACGGCGGTGGCTCCGTTGTTCGCCGTGTTCGCGATTTTTTCCAGCCGCAAGGGGGACGCTTTGCCCAAACTGCTGGGCGAATCCTTCCGCGGCATCGTCAACTGCGACCGAGCCAAGATGTATTGGCAGGCCGAGCGATTGCAGTGGTGCTGGGCTCATCTGAAGCGCGACTTCCAAGCCCTGATCGATCATCCGGATCGCCAAGTCCAACGGCTGGGACACGATTTGATGCGACACGTCAAACTGATGTTCCAGCACTGGAGGAACTACCAGTCCGGAAAAATCGACTGGCCGACGTTTCGCGTGTTGATGAGCCCGATTCGCGAGCAGATCAACGCCTTGCTGCAGCGCGGCGCGTTCAGCGGCAACCGCCGTCTCGTGGGCATGTGCCAAGAACTCTACAACCACCGCGAGTGGCTGTGGACCTTCGTTGATCACGAGGGCATCGAACCGACCAACAACACGGCGGAACGCGCGTTACGGCCTGCCGTGATCTACCGCAAGCTCTCCTTCGGCACTCAAAGCGAAAGTGGCAGCCGTTTCATCGAACGCATGCTCACCGTCTCCGAAACCTGCCGCCTCCAAAACCGTTCGATCTACGATTACCTTGTCAGCGCCGTCCGAGCTCACTTCGGACAACAGCCAATCCCGTCACTGCTTCCAAGCCCGTGAACGGTTACATGGAATACGCCCAAAGCGGTGCGAGAGAACACGAATCGCTCTGCCTGATCCATATCCTCCGATCGAATGTCTTCAGCGACTCGACGTTGAACCGGTGTTTGACGGTGTCGCCCCGGCAGTGTGTCCGTATCGATATCACGGCAGCCGAACGCAGCATTGGTCGTCGAACAATTCGAGGCTGGGGCGGTGATGGCTCGGTAAGAATTGCCACAGTGTTGACGAGTTTTTTGAGGTCGCTCGCGGACCAGTTTGTGAATGAGGTAACGTTGCACCATTATGGATACGGTGACAAGCTCGTACATGCTCTCTCATCCCACAGCGATCCTCGATCGTCAATCCATCCGCAGGACGACGGGTATTCCCACCGTGTCACTACTGGTCGGACCAATCGGAGTCGGTGTCGGGACGTGGCGTCGCTGGTCAACCGCGACTGGGCGAAACATTGTTGTCACGACCGGGAATCATTTCCCGTACCCCGAATGGGTTCGCACCGTCGTCGAACGAATCGACTTGCCAACTTTAGCAGTTCAATCGTTGGCCCAGCGAGCGAACCGCGATCCGGACGAGTTTCTCGCTTCATGGCGAGGCAAGACATCGGCGGATCGTGAACAGTTCTGGAATACTCTCGCGCCGAACGTGGATGATGATCTGCTGCGAGCAGTAGCAAGCCTTGATGACGGCCGAGGCTCGCGGAATTCCGTGGTGGTGGAGTTATGCGAAATTGGAGAGCGGATCATACCGATGATCGTTCGCTTGGCAGCGTCGGCTACATGTCCGGGAGTCCTGTTTGTCTCTCATTCAAGTGATCATTTTTCACCTGTTGCACACGCTGCCGCGAACTGGGCAGTGCGAGCCCCGGCAATTCCAATTGCGACTGCAGCGCCGGCAGAAGTGTGGAACGCATTCCTGACTAACGCTCCGGAGTCGCGAACCAAAGCACTCTTGAGAGAAGGCGAAGTCGTGTTGCCGGCCATTGACACGGCAACGGCCAAACGCGCTCTCACCGAAGCAGGAGCATCGGCGAGTGCAGCGACGGCGGTTGCTGCGAACGGGGCCGATGTTGCCCTCGTCGAATCGGCCGTCGGCGTCATACGCGCCACCATTGCCCCACCGGCAACTCAGGTGGAAGACGACCGCGCCCGAAGCGCGGCGGAGCGGTTCTTGTTTGAGTTCCTGGAGTCACTGCCGGAGACGGCCGGACGGTTTGAATTGAACGCCAGCCTTGACTTTGATTTTGGACGCCGCCCGGCGGAAGTGGACTTGTTGTGCCGGGAGCCGCGAATCGCCCTTGAGATTGACGGATATTTCCACTTCCGCGATTCGGCAGCCTATCGCCGCGATCGGGCGAAGGATTGGGAGTTGCAACGGCGGCGTTACTTGGTTCTTAGGTTTTTGGCAGAAGACGTCATCCCGCAGTTGGAATTGATCCGCGACCGCATCCTTGCTGCCATTGTCGGCACATCAGACGGAGAATTGTCTTGAACACGACACTCGCAGCGGCGCAAGCCACGATCGGAGTCGCCGACCTCATACTCGCACGCTACGCGCTCCCAAACGCGGCGCCGAAGAAGGTGCGCGAAGACGTCGGCAAACTGCTGACCGTCGAGCTTTCCGGTGTGGAATTCGACAAGTTACGCGCCGAACTGGCGTGCGACGGCTTGCTGTCACGGGGCTCACGAAACGCGTTCACATTGACAGAAGCGGGGCGGCGACGAGCGTTGGAAATCCTGGAATTGCACGATCTGCCGCCGCGCATGAATTGGGGAGCGGTGATCAAGCGTCTGTTCCCCAAAGCCACGGGGCTGTCGGTCGAGGCGGCGGCAAAGCTTGACACGGCGGATAAGCTGGCGGCGTACATTCTCAAGCAGAAATACGGCCTCGCCGACGTTGCCGGTTCCTCGGTGAATCAAGTACTTGAAGCCATCACATGCAAACAACTTGGTTTTCCTGTGGAAACGACACTCGTTGGGTTGTTGCAAGCGGTTTTGAGCAAGTTGCTCGGGTGGAATGAGCGGTTGACGAAGTCTCAACTCGCGAAGCAACTACCGTTGTTCGAGACGGGGCTATCCAAGATCAGTGCGGACGAGGCACGGTATCGCTTTGTGCGGAACTGGCTGACGGGCTCGAAAGCGAATCCTATTCGTGAGGAACCACCCGCTGTCGAGCCATTCGACTTGGCGGCGTTTGCCTCGACTGTGCGGAGGCTCGCCAGCGTCAGTCCTTCGGAGGATCGCTTCTACGACAACAAAGTGTTCATTGCACCCTTGTGGCGGACGTGCCAGCGAGAGCAGCACTTTCCGCGAATGTCGCTCCCCGAGTTTAAGCAGCGGTTGATTGAAGCCAATATGCGGCACTTGCTGCATCTGAGCCGCGCCGATCTCGTGCAGGCAATGGACCCGCGTTTGGTAGCCGATTCCGAAGCGGCCCATCTACACGCCACGTTTCACTTCGTTCTCTTGGAGGAGGACCGCTCATGACCACTGCCCTCACTTCGGCCCCAGTTGACGCCCCGACCAACCCACGGCTCACCGCATTCCTTTCGCGCAACTGTTCTGAAGTTTTTCATGCGGTCGCGACACCGACGGCCATTTGGCAGGCTGATCCGTTCGATGTGGAAACCATTCACGCCGAGTCCCGCGCGGAATTTGAGCGGCTGCTGCAACGCGGAGGTCGCACGCCAACGCCGCCATCCGGCGCAATACTCGTGTTGTTCGGGGGAGCTGGAAGTGGCAAAACGCACCTCATGCGAGCATTCCGCACCCGCGCGCACTCGCTAGGACTCGGCTACTGCGGCTACCTTCAAATGACCACGGACGTGAGCAATTACGACCGGTACATGCTTGAAAACTTAATCGACGGACTACAGCAGCCGTATGCGCCGAACGGACCGTCACGCACTGGGTTGGCGCGGCTGTCGACCGCGCTGCTGGAGTCAGTGCCGGACCTGTCAGCGGCCGATAGGGAAGCGTTCCGTGATGGTGTTGGCGATCCGACGAATTTGGTCGACGATTATGCTGACCGACTTCACGTTTGCGAACAGTTTCAAAACACCGATATTGAACTGCTGCGGATCATGCTCCATCTGGAGCGGAACGAGCCACGGGTGTGTAGCCGGGCACTGATGTGGCTGCGGTGTCAGCAAATGAGAGATCAGGACCGCGAGTGGATCGGCAACGCGGTGCCGCGCACGGCGGAATCCGACCCGATGAGGATGTTGCAGCAATTGGCAAAACTCACCGCCGCCGTCCATGCAGTGCCACTCGTTTTGCTGATCGACCAATTGGAGGACATTGCCAACAAATCCGCTCCCGTCGAGCGCTTCGTCAAAGTGGTCGACGCAATCACCACGTTCACAGACCAGATTTCCAACGCGGTCGTCGTGTTGGCCTGCTTGGAAGACTATTTCAACGTCTACTCCCAGAAACTGACCAAATCCAAATTGGAGCGGTTGAAACACGACCCCGAAGAGATTCGTCTGGCGGAGCACCGAACGCTTGAGGACATCCGGACGATGACAGCCCGCCGCCTCGCTCACCTTTACGACACGGCGGATGTCGAGACGGACTCGGCGGACGAGCTATTCCCGTACCGCGAGTTACATCTCGCCCAGCTTGAGGGGATGCAAACACGTGATGTGCTCTATTTCTTCCAAAAACACCATCAGCATTGCATCGCCGTAGGACGGTGGGAAGAACCGGCTGCACCGACTGTCGCACCGGTCGCACCGCCACTAACTGCTCTGGAAAACGACCTCGACCCGCTTTGGAACGACTTCCACTCCGAGTTCACCGCGACCGTACCCGATGAGGAACCGAATCTCAGAGGAATTCTTGCGACAGCGATCGCCGCAGCGTCGGCCGAACTACCTGATGGATATTACTTCGGGTGTGTTCGACAGAGTGATCGATACTTAGAAATCGAAACCCATAATCCCGACAATGGCGACAGCAAACTCCTAGTGGCTGTTTGTAATGCGAAGCCCGGCAAGTCGTTAATCAGCCAAGTTTCGGAATTGGAAAATCGTGCGGGGAAGATGCCCGTCGCCATCATCCGGACAACCGGCTTTCCGAAGTCCGGCGCTGCGGTTGAGAAAATGTCAAAAATGCTCGGTGGGGTCGGTTGCCGCGTTGTCGTCGAAAACGCCGACTGGCGACGGATGCTCGCCTTCGCGGAGTTTCGCCAGCAACATGTGAACCGGCCCGATTTCGCCGCTTGGCAGAAGACCGCTCGTCCGCTCGGCGAACTCGACTCACTCCAGAAGATTCTTCGTCTGGACACAATCACCATCCCATCCCAACGTACCATCCTCACCACGCCACCTCGCGTGCTTCCAGGCCCACCACATATCCCCGTTCGACCTCCTCAAGCACCTTCGGCACCCGCTGCCATTCCAACGGGACCGATCGCTCTCGGCCGGACAAATAGCCTGACGCCGGTGCCGGTCAACTTCGATCCCGACGACTTCATCCGCCATGCCGCATTCCTCGGCGGATCGGGCAGCGGTAAGACGACGGCCGCATTGAACCTGATCGAGCAATTACTCGCACGCGAAATCCCAGCAGTGCTGCTTGATCGAAAGGGTGATCTGTGTCGCTATGCCGATCCGGCCGCCTGGGAACGACCGCTGAGCGACCCTGCTCGCATCGCGTCGAGAAAAATGTTGCAGGACAAGCTCGATGTCGCCGTGTTCACGCCGGGAGCGCCGAAAGGCCGGCCTCTCGCCCTGCCAGTGGTGCCGCCCGGTTTTGACCAACTGTGTCAAACCGACCGTGATAGCTTCTCACAGTATGCGGCCGCCGGCCTGGGAAGCATGATTGGGTTCAAAACGACCGACACCGACAAGCATCAGCGGACGATCTTGGCCAAAGCCATCGAGACACTGGCCGGCGTGCCCGGAGCTGTGATCACTTTGTCCGGACTGCGGGAGTTGATTGAGAAACAGGACGATGCGCTGCTGTACGCCATCGGCGGCGGCTATCCCGCGAAGTATTACGCTACCTTGGCCGAGCGGCTGCTCACACTGGAGTTAAGTAATCGTCAACTGTTTACAGGCGACGAAAAACTGGATGTGGACGCGCTGCTTGGAACCGGTCCCCACGCCAAACCGGGTCGGGTTCGACTTTCGGTCATCAGCACGCGATTCCTCCGCGACGCGGCCCAAGTCGATTTTTGGGTATCGCAGTTATTGGTCGCCGTTTCGCGGTGGTGTGCGAAGTCACCGAAAAAGCGGTTGCAGGCAGTGTTCCTTTTTGACGAGGCAGACATTTATCTGCCCGCGACAAAGAAGCCAGCTACCAAGGAACCGATGGAAGACCTGCTCAAGCGGGCGCGCTCAGCCGGCGTGGGAATGTTCCTGGCAACGCAAAGCCCTGGCGATTTCGACTACAAATGCAAAGAGAACGTGACGACATGGTTGATCGGCAAAGTGAAAGAGCCACGTGCGATCGAGAAACTCAAGCCAATGCTTGCAGCGGCAAAGGCCGACGTTACCGACAAGCTGGCCGGACAACCGGCGGGTGAATTCTACCTAGTCCGTGAAACGGGCGTGATGTCGGTGCGGTCGGACGAATCGCTCGTGAGCACGGAACAACTGTCCGAGGATCAGATCACCGAACTGGCTCGTCGGTCGGTGCGAACTGAGGACGGTATGGATTGGAGCGGCGATCTCGACTTCCTGCATGCTGCGGCGCATGGATCGATACGCTGACCGGTTTGACGGGAAACGACTCGCTTAAGAAACACGCGGGAGAGAATTGGAGGTAACGAAGTGGCCATCCCACCTTCGACATCCGGATTTCCATTCCCGACGCAATCGGACGAAGTCTTCCAGTTCGTGGCTGTCCGCGACTTTGCCGTTGGCGTTAGGATCGCCGCTGAAGTTCTCGTCGGCACTCAAGGATGACGGATGCCACACGACTGACTAAGGTGTTCGCGTTGGTGCAAGTGCGTGTCGCGCGGCGAAAGCTTCCGCGCCGCTGGTCCACATGTCGCCGACCAACGTGTCGATGCCGTCATCGCCGATGATCGTGTCGTCTCCGGAGTCGCTCCGATTTGCAAAACAAGACGAAACACACGATCAACGGTTCCTGGCACGTTTCTGGCACCTTTGCTCTTTCCTAGGTCGGTCTGGCTAAACGAGCCATACGGCGTAGGTCCGCTGTATTTTGAGGTTCGATGACCGGCGTTTTTCGTCGTTCAGAGTTGCTCATTTTCCCCAGTCGGAACCCAAAGAATTGCTGG
>CAYSHJ010001308.1:0-1556 GCA_964430385.1 uncultured Planctomycetaceae bacterium | reverse complement strand
CACGGCGAATCTCTCGGGGAACGGTGATGACAGCGCGATGGCCGCCTTCACGTTCAACTTTGACGCCTTGCTGGCGGGACTGATTTCGTTCGAATCAGCGAAGAGGTGCGTCTGCGGCAAGTTACGGCGACGGAAACGGTTTGAACCGGAGTGACGATTTTCGATCGTTCGCCGGATACACCGTCGTTCCCTGTGGTGTCGATCGGACAGGCGCCGCCAATCGACTCCCCTTGTCGAATTTGAGTCCTGACATGGTCGAGTCAGGCTCACGGGCTGAGCGTTCTTGACCGACCGAGTCCATCCGCGACTCCCCGAACGCCGCCGTCACGACCGGCGTCAACGGACTCGGCTGCGATGCCTCCGATTGGGTGCCGCCGCCGGATCGGGAAGCGTTTGGCTCGACGGACGCGGCGTCTTGATCGAGCGATTGACGCAGCTCAGGCCGCGTCAGAAACGCCTCGCGAGACCGTCTCGGCTCAGTCGCTGATGAGCTTTCATTGCTCGCGAGAGAAACTGGTGACGCAATCTCCGTGGCGGCTGTGACGACCACGGGAATGCCATCGTTTGAAATCTTCGCGCGGCGCAAAAACTTCTCCCTCTCCCCCGCTTCGGGGGAGAGGGTAGGGGTGAGGGGGCGGTCTTTGACCATCGACTGACCGTTCGGCTCCCCCTCACCCTGGCCCTCTCCCCTGATGCTGGGGCGAGGGAATTGTGTTTCGGGCGAAGTCCGCGCCAAGTCAATCGTCGATGGCGTCGCACGTCCGTTGCGACGCGGCACGGGCGCGGACAGGCCCTCGCCGCGCGGCGCGATCGAGTGCCCGGAAGGCGTGACATCGGCCCCGTTGACGGACTTTCTCTCACTCTCCGGAGTCTGCGAACGCACCACCGCTGCCGAGTCAGTCGACGTCACGGCTTCACGTGCCGCCGAGGATTCACGAACGGGAGACGTTCGATTCGCGCTTGCTGCCGAACGCTCACGACGATCGGCTTGGGCTAGCAATTCGGGCCTCGCTGACGCTTCGGGTTGGTGTGGCGAACGCTCGCGACGATCGGCTTGGGCTAGCAATGTCCCATCCGGCCGTTCGAGCGACGGGCTGCCAGCCAAGACCCAGTGATTCCAATTCTTCTCCAGCGACTCGATATTCGACTCATCGTAGTGCTGATGAATCGCTTGGTCCCAGCCGCGCTGATGCGCGTCCTGCATGAATGCCAGGAACCGGGGTTTGCCTCCTTGCTGCACGAGATAGTTCGCCAGCGAATAGCCCTCCGCATAGAGCGTCAATACGTGCTGCATGTTCTTCGGGTACTCGGTGATCTGCAGCAGTTCGCGGAGCGCGATGCGGCGTTTCGTGGGCATGACCTCTTCGGCCAACTTCTGCTGTCGACGACGCTCGCCATCTTCCTCGGCCAGAGTCGCGGCCCCTTCGTCAGCCCAGCGAGGTAACGGTCGACGGAAATGACTCGCGAAAATCGTGTGGCTGACTTCGTGCGGAATCACCGAACCAAGAATCCGCTCCAACGATCCTTGAACATTCATATCCCAACCGAAGACATGC
>CAYSHJ010001307.1:0-1897 GCA_964430385.1 uncultured Planctomycetaceae bacterium | reverse complement strand
AGAAGTCGAAGCCGTCTCCCAGGAACTGGCCGCCATTGATGCGGCTTGGCGGGATCGTGCAGACGCTCAGTCGTGACACGCCATGACCATGCCTTTCCCTTCCGGGGCGAGCGAGCGGAGATGAAGACGGGAACGGCGTATGCCGGCGCGACCGCGGCCCTTGTGCTCCCGGCGGGGGGATGGTGGTTCATTCACAGCGTCTATTCGGACGTTCTCCTGGAGTGGATCGACGAATGGCGTTTGGGATGGTGGCTCGCGGCGACTGCGGCGTGTGTGCTGATCATCGTTGAGGTTCGCTGCCTGGGAACATTCTTCCGTCTGGTGATGGCCAACGGGCGGATGGAAGCGTTCAACGCAAGGCTGACGAATCCCCTCCGGATCGCACTACGTGGGCGTCGGCGCATGCGCGTGGCAGCGGTGGCGAGCGCGGTTCTCACCGCCTTTCTCGCCTCGGAAGTCGTGTTTCGCGTGTTTGACATTCGCCCGCCGCCGTCCCCTCAACCGGCCGTCGCCGACTACCTCGCGGTGAACAATACGCTGAACGCGTGGGGCTTGCGCGAGCCGTGGGACTCGCTCCCCGAGGCCGATCACCGGTTTCGCATCGTCTTTCTGGGTGACTCGATTGTGTTCGGATACGGCATCGAGCGCGAGGTGTCGTTTTGTTTTCTCCTCGGTGGAATGATGGCGACATCGAGGCCGGAGGGGGTGAGAACGATCAATATGGGTTATTGGGGGACGGCGCCGGCGTGGCAATTGGAAAAATATCTGGAGCTGAAGGACAAGATTCGGGCCGGCGTCGTGGTGCACGTGGTCTATCCCAACGATTTGGAAATCTATATGCACCGCCGGCTGGACGAGATCTATCGGATTCGCGACGGCGATCTGTGCGTCGGGGAGGCGTCTTTCGTTTTGCGCTACGCCGAACGGACGATTCGCTATTGGGCGGCGTGGAAGCGAACCATTGACTACCTCCGCGGCGGTCGGAATTCCGAGGAGCGTCGGCGGGCGTGGGCGAAGCTCAAGTTGGACGTGCGCGCGTGCCGGCAGGTCGTTGAGGACGGCGGCGCTTCCTACGCCCTGGTTTTGTTCCCCTGGTTGGTGCGCTTGGACGATTACGATCTGCACGATGTACATGACACGATGAGAGCGTTTGCGTCTGAGTTGGGCGTGCCGTACCTTGATCTCTTGGAAGTCTTCGCCGGTCGCGACGCCGAATCCTTGCGGGTGAGTCTGGCGAATGAACATCCCAACGCCCTGGGCCACCGTCTGGCCGCCGAACGCATCGAGCGTTTCCTACGCGATGAGGTGCTGCCATTGCGCGATCGCTAGACCTCATTAAGCCCAACACGATTGAACGTCGCGGGGCGCGACAGGCGCAGCCGTTCGTCTTTACTCCCATCGAGCTTTCGGACGGCGCTCGCGGGGAAGTGCTCACGGTATGTCTGCCTCCCCGGCCGGGCCTTCCCGATTTCCTGCCGTCCGTCGACAAGTGGCGTCCGTGGTTAGCGCAGCTCGTCGCCGATCCTACCGCGTTGCCAGGATACGCGACGTTGAAGCACTCCAAGAGTGGGGAGGTTTTTCGTGCAAGATTCACGTTGCAGCATGGCGAATCAATCGATGTCGTCTGCCGAAACAGTCGATCCGACGGCAGGGGAGCGTCCATTTTCAAACGATCCTCCCGCGCGCTGCGCAATCTTCGCCGCGCGGTGCGATTGCTGCAGGCCGGGGTCGACACCGCGATCCCCCTGGCCCGAATCGAGCGCCGCTCGCCTCCAGGATCATCCTGGTTGGTGACCGAGTTCGTCGCCGATGCCGTCGATCTCGATCAGATCGTTCTTTCGCTTCTACCACACCTGGAGCAACGAGCTTTGCACAAGGTGAAGCCGGGTTTATCGGA
>CAYSHJ010001306.1:0-9717 GCA_964430385.1 uncultured Planctomycetaceae bacterium | reverse complement strand
ACCAGAAACTACAACCGACTCACTCAAGTCATCGCCTAACCAAATTCACAAAGTGCGTCGTGCGCCCGAATCGCAGAACTCACCAGTTCGAAATCATCAAGACAACCTCGGCGCTGCAAACGAACGAGATCTTTGGGGTGCGCGAAAATCCTAAGTGTTTGGTTGCTGTGGCCGAATGCCGCGCAAAGCCCGCCGTTTCTCCGCCGTGTCGCGTGATTCAGGGAGAGGTTCTGGTTCTGCTGGCGTCGGCCGGCTTTGTGCCGGTGTCATCGGTTGGCGGTGTCCGCCTCGAGGTGGGTTCGCTCTCGCTACGACTGTCCGCTTCGAGCAACTGTAGAAGTGAGCGGGCCTCGTCGCGAAGTTCGTTGTCATCAACGCGTCCGACGCCGGAACGACGCAACGTCAACTCGGCTGCCCGGCGGACCTGATCGGTCAGCGTCTGCTGCGCCAGCAATCGGCGGATCCACCGGAAGGCCTCGCGAGCCAACATCGGCGAAGCCGTGCTGTCCTTGCGAGCGGCGTCGACAACCACCTGCATCATGTCCAGCGTTTGTGAAAAATCCTTCCGTAAGAACGCCAACTGCCCCTCCATATAAGCCAGAAGTTGCGGATCGGAAACTTCCTTGCGGAAACGTTGAAACTGTTGGGCGGCCACTTTGGCGTCGCCGACTTCCAGCGGAATCGCGATCGCGGACTGAGCCACGAGTCGCTTGCGTCGCGCGTCGGTCTGTTGACCGAATGCCGACGTCAGCTCCGCGCACGCTTGCTCGACCTGTCCGGCTTTGCCCCGCGACCAACAGTGCCGCACGAGAATCTCCGTGTTTTTGGGGAAGCGCTGCCGCAGCGTATCGTACTGCTCGAAGACGGCCGGAGACGCCGGCAAGCGGTTGAGCGTGTTGGCGAATTCGACGGCCGACGCCTCGGTTCGTTCCAGCCGCCGGAACAACTCGGCAGCCGTGCGGATGGCTTCCGCCGATTGTTTGGTTTGCTCCAAGACTTTGACTTTGTCGCGCAACAACTCGTGGTTGCCCGGCTCCTCTTTCAGCAGTTCAGCAATTAGCTTGAGGGCCTCCGTCGGCAGCTCGAACCAGATCGCCATGCCGATGAGTTCGCGCTGACGTTCTGGCAATTCCGCCGCCAAGGACAAGGCGGTTTTCAAACTGGCCTCGGCTTTTTCCAACTGCACGCGTGCGGATCGCAGTTTTCCTTCGGTACGCAGCCGCACCATTTTGGCCTGGAACGCGAAAACGGCATCCAGCGACACACCGGCCGACGACGGATGCTCTTGATGCAGTTGCAACAGGGGCTCGATCGCCGAGTCCTCGCCATCGAACAATTTCAATCGCAGCGCCAGCCCGCGGAATTTGGGATTCTTCGTCGCGCGGTCAATCGCCAGTTGAGCTTCACTTTTCGCGGCCTTCACCTGGTCGAGACGTTCCAGCGCCAGCGCTCGAAGGTAGTGTGCGCTGGCTGAGTCATCCAGCGGCTCAGCGGACAACTTGTCAAGCGATTCTTGCGGCCGGTTGAATTGTAACTCACGCCGCGCCGCGAGCGTGTTCGGCGACAACCATTCGCCTCCACAGCCGGGCAGAACGGCGAGCAGGCTCAGCCCGAACAGGGCCATGATTCGTCGAAGCGATACGACCTTCGGCATGAGCGGCTCACAACAACGACGTCGGACGCCCCGCGCGGCATTCTCGGCCGACCGCGTCAGTACGTCAAACGAAAGTGAAATTGGTTTCCCTCGGAGCGAACTTCGCGAAGCAACTGAGTCACCTTGAGTGTCCCGACTGTGCCCGACTGTTGGGTGTCGGAGGACACGGTCGATCCGTCCGGCCGAGTGACTCGCAGCACCCGAATGGCCACTCGATTTCGCCCGATTCTGGCCCCGGGCCGCGAGTCGGAAAACATCATGCGAAACCGCCCCTCCGCATCGCTGGTCGCCGTCGAGGCTCGGCCGCCCAATTGCCCTTTGCTCGTCATCGGCTCGAACACGACCTCCGCCACGGCCGGCAGACCCAAGAAAGTCACGTCGCCGCGAACCTCTGAGAGCGACTCGTCACGATGGCCGCAGCCGTTTGCGACCAGCGACGCGATTCCAATGAAAACCGGTCCTAGTAGATTTCCGCTGATACCTTGCACGGCCACGTGTGACACATTTGGAGGCCGCTTCACACGATCCCGACGCGTCAGCGAGGGAAGAGGTAGCAGGCCCTCGCTAACGCTTCGGGTTTGTGTCGGACTTGACCGGGCGAGGTGAAACACCGTCATTATCAGGGGTTGCCGAGGTTGAATTGGATCGCTGCGGTTTGTGCAGAACCAGAGATTGTCTGCAAGAACCTTTCGGGCTTTTTTGTGGTCCATGTTGATCATTCAGGGTTCAAAACCCCTCGTTCGTGACCACTTCGCGGTTGGCAATCGTCGACAACGCTTCGAAGACACCTTGGTCAATGTTTTCGCTCAGGAATCGAGCGGTGCCGTCCCCGAACAAGAATTGTCCGCCGCTGTTGTGCTCCGACTGGAAAGAGTACAACGGTCGCTCGTTCGTCGTGACCCCCATGACCCACGGTCGCGGGTTCATCGGAAAGGGAACTCCCGCGCCCGGCGGCGAGACGGGACAGTCGGGCAATTGAATATCACGAGTGACCGCGAACGGGCCAACCACCCAAACCTCGCCCGCGGGAGCAAAGTACACGACTGCCGCCATCGCCCAGGGATACTCGACCGGCAGTGTTGGATACGTCGAGTTCGGCCCGCTGTAAATCAGCAAGCTGCCCGCCTTCTCGCCGATGACGAACGTGTGCGACGAACCGTCGCGCATGTCTTGGTGCCGACAAGTGCTGTTGTAGCCGAAGGCTCCGCGAGTCGGCGGCCATTGCTGCCAATAATGCAACAGACCGCCAGGACACGAGGCTTCCGGTCCCGGCAACGCGCGAACGATGTCAGCTCCGTGGCTAAACGAATAGTCAGTCGGCGAGCCAGCCATCCAATCGGAACTGCCGCCGGCGATGGTCGTGCCGTTTCGGGACGCGCTGGGGCAAATCAATGTCGAGATGACCGTCTGATTCAGTGGCCACATCGAATGATCGTTGACATTGGTCATGCTCGACAACCACGTCTTGCGGAAATCGTACTGCTTGTGAAGAGCCGGCTGTTCGAGGTACGGCAACAGCAAATGGAATCCGGTCCAATGGCTACGGTACTGCAGCGGCGAGCCTCCCGGCGGCGGAGGCGGGTTGCCATCTTCCTGCCGCACAAAGCTAGGTGGAAAGCAGCCATGCGCGGCGTCGTAGTTGTGCAGGGCGATCCCGATCTGCTTCAGATTGTTCTGGCATTGAACCTTTCGAGCGCTCGCCCGCGCCTGTTGGACCGCCGGCAGAATCAGTGAGATCAGAATCCCCACGATCGCCACGACGACCAGCAACTCAATCAGAGTGAACCCGGCCGCATTGGCTGGGCGAGGAGACAACAGCGGACGCGATCCAGTGCGATTCATGGCGCGGGATTCTATGCCATCATCGGAAGTCCGTGCGATGCCGTTCTCGGAAAGCCCGAAAAGAAAATACCCCCTCGCGGACAGACGAAACCCGACGCTTCTGCTCATCCGAGCAGCTCCGGTTTCATCGTCTGCGAAGGGGCTTCCCCCGCTGTCCAGTTCGGATCAAGTATCCTCGCGAACGAACAGTTATTGCGATTCGTCTTCCAGTCCCGCGCGGAGTTTTTCACGATCGAGCTTGTACTCCTCCAAGGCTCGAACCTGATTCGTCAGCTTGAATTCAGGTCCGGCCGGGAAGTACTGGACGTCGTCTCTTAGGTAATAGCCTGACGGCAGAGCCTGTCCGCCCACGGTCGTCTGACAGCCAATCGCCGTTCCGAACACAGGGCAGAGCAATCCGATCAACAACGCCGTCGAAATTCCGTTCCGCCGCATGGTTGGGCCTCGCACCGACAGGTCGATTCGTGACAGTCACTGTCTATGATCGACCGGCAGAATCGGAAACTTCGGAAAATCTTGCCAAGTTTGCCAAGTAACCCGAAGTGTAAGCGAGGGCTGAGGTAACAGTTCCGCGTTTGCGGTTCGGTGAACGTCAGACTCGGCCGCGTGCGGTCTCATTGACCACGTATTGCACGACGTCTTCCGTCCGAAATCGGACCTTCGCCAGCGAGGCGTACCTGTCGTCGCTCGCTCGATATCCCGCCACGCAAACGACCACTGTGGCGTAACCCTGCTGCGGCAGGCCCAACAGCGTGTCGTACTTGGCTGGCTCGATCCCTTCCATCGGGCAGGTGTCGATCCCCAGCATTGCCGCGGTCGTCATGAAATTGCCCAACGCGATGTACGCCTGCAACGAGGCCCAGTGGTGGATGTCGAATCCCGGCGGAGGCGGCACCAGGCTTTTCATCAGCATCGTTTTGAAGCTTGCCAATTTCTCGACCGAGACGCCGCGAACGGCCGACGTACGAGCCACCAACCGATCGACGTCGGCTTCGACGAAATCCTTGCGGACGGTGAATACCACGACGTGTGAACCGTCGGTGACTTGCGGCTGTCCCCACGACAGCGGCACGAGCTGGTCCTTGACCGCTTGGTCCGTGACGACGACAAACTTCCACGGCTGCAATCCGAACGATGACGGTGTCAGCACCAAAGCCTGCTCCAACGTCTGCCAATCCTCCGCCGAGATTCTCCGGCGGGAATCAAATGTTTTGACCGCATATCGCCAGCGCAATTGTTCCAGCACTGTTTGATTGCTGACTGGTTTCATCGACGTCATCGGCAGCTCCCGTTGCGGTTCAAACGTTTGAGATATTCGCGGCGCACGAAGAGTTTCGGATCAGTGGATCGAGTTAGTGTTCCACGCAAACAAGCAAAATCAGGGAGGGCAAAATCAGGAACGCCGTATGAAGAGTGACTGCTTTGTGATTATGCACCCGCTGTGGACGGCGCGTCCACAGCGCATACAGGTAAGAGACTTGTGTCGCGCGGAGATCACACGCTGACCACAACACCCGGATTCACGAAGACCAGCCGAGCCGCCACGCAAGAAGCATCGATCGCGAACAGTCGCGAGACAGCACGGCGATACGACTCCAGTTGCGGCCGGTACGTCGCGATCCGGGCATCCAACACGGGCCCACTGTCGGGAACAGCATCGGTCTTGAAGTCCAACAGCTCCGCGGCGACGACGCGATCGCCCTCTTGCCACAACACCAGCCGGTCGATCACGCCAGACACCAAACTGACTCCCTCACGCCACGCAAACGGATGCTCTCGCAACACACGCAACGATTGTGAAGTCGTTGGCGAGCGGGGCGGCGTTAGCCCCCCGGTGGTCACGATCGCCGCGGAAAACCGGGGGGCTGACGCCGCCCCGCTCGCCTGAGAGTCGAAGGTGGAGGAAGTCAGCCGCCGTGCGATGACCGGCTGGTCGAGCATCGTGAAGAACTCCGGCAACAACGCAGCCGGCGCGATCGACATCGGCGGCAGCGACCGCGCCGCCGCGAGCAACTGCTCAACCGTCGGCCGGCCGGCATCCAGCCACTCGATCTGTTCGAACCATTTGTGGATCAGCGTCCCGCGCTCGCGAGCGATCGAATCACCGGGTTTCAGCAGTTCGGAAAGACGACGATCCGCATGCGACTCCACATGCTGCGACGGAGCCTCTCGCTGCCAGCCGCGCACCGGCGTCGGCAAGGGAAGGGCGAAACGAATTCGCGGCAGTTGTGGCGGCATCGCGGTATGCAACGGATGCTGCACGTCCTTGGGAGTCGGACTGACCCATTGCGGATCGCCGATCTCAAACAACGTGGCTTCCGGCAGAGCGGCGGCGTTGTCGGCCAGCGACGCGCGCAGCAAACCGGCAAAGGTTGCCACGGGCGGTTTGCTGGACGGCGCGATCAACAGGTGCAGCGCATGCACGGCGCGCGTCAGCGCGACGTACAGGACGCACAGTGCTTCGTGAGTCCGACGCTCGACGTCTTGCTCGAACAGACGTTGCAGGTCCACAGGAAGTAGTCGCCGAATGTGTTCGTTTCGGTAAAGGCAGATCGCGTTCGGCGGCTCGGTCGGATCAGCGTTGCCGGCGACGAGTGACGGCTCTTGACCGAGCAAATCCACATCCAACTCAGGCAGTACGACGATATCGAACTGCAAGCCTTTGGCCTGGTGAACGGTCATCACGCGGACGAGCGTACTGCGCGGATCAGCGACGCGCGCGTTCTCAACCTGTTCGATAAAGTCGCGAGTCCGCAGCGTGGCCGACGCTGGATCGCCGTAAGCCACCTCGGTGAGCTGTTCCAGACGGCTCAACTCGCGCGGACTGCACTGCTCCGCGAGCGACTTCACCCACGACGCCACGCTCGGTCCATACCCGTCGATCAACAATTGCCGTCGCACGCGCGCGGCCAGTGCCGCCGCGGCCGAGTCGTCGCGGAAGTCGACGAAGCCCAACGCTACTCCCAGCGGCGAGGTCGCGACGTGACAGCGAGACACCGTGTCGCCGGGATGATCCGCCAGACGCAGCAACGACAACACCAACCGCACGGCGGCCGAGTCGGTCAGCGGATTGCCGCCTTCTTCGCTGGCCGGCAGGCCGAGAAATTGAAGTTCAAAGATCAACTTGGCGACAACCTCGTTCCGGCGCACCAGCACGCCGATCGACCGCCCCGGAGCCTCGCGCGTCAAATCCGCAACGAGCCGCGACGCGTGACGCAGCGTGACGTCGTTTTGAGATTCGTCGTCTTCCGTCTTCGCGGGCGCGACACTCAATCGGACGTGGCCGGCGAGTTCCTTCTTCGCCGTCTCGTGCGTCGGAAACCGACGGCTCCACGCTTGGAGTGGCGTTTCCGAACGACCCAAGTTCGGATGCTGAATCATTCGTGAAAACACCTGATTCACCATGTCGATGATCGGTTGAGCTGAGCGATAACTTTGATTCAGCGACTCCGGCTGTAAACGGGGAAGTTGCTGTTGCAGCGTGTCGAAGATGCGAGCATCGCCGCCGCGCCAGCCGTAGATTGCTTGCTTCACGTCGCCGACGCAGAAGAACGAAGCCGACTGGTTGTTCTCAAGATCGTCAATAGCCCGACGCGCCAGCGAGGGATCGAAAGCTTGTCCCTCTTTTGTCCCTCGCCGGCGCGTTGGGTTGATGTGCGTCGTGAATTTCGACAACACCTGCTCGGCGAACGGACGCAGCACGTGCCACTGCAACAGCGACGTGTCTTGAAACTCGTCGAGCAACAAGTGCGACAGTCGCACATCGCAACGAAATGCGGCTCGTCGCAGCCACGCCGACTCGGCATCCGGCTCAGCATTCTTGGTCGTCTCGCGCGGCAACGGTTCACGGCGACCGGCCAAGGCCCGCGCAAGGTCGGTGAAACCGCAGCCGCCAGTGCGGCGTTGCAGTTTGCGGTACTCGAGGTCGAACCGTTCCAGCAACTCGCGAGTCGCCTCTGTCTGCCGCGCCAGCCGATTCAGAAACAGCGAACGCAATAACTCCAGCAGCCATTCGTACGTCTCCCGCACTTCGCCTTCGATCGGCTTCTTGTAGAACACGAACTCGCCGGCCGCCAACTTGGAGAGGATTCCCTTTGTCGGCATCTCGTCCCATTGCTCCTGTTCGGCCAGGACAGCGTCGGCCTCGATCGACTTCTGAATGTTCTTGTGTGAAGGCGGCGGCAGTTCGCGCAGTCGGCCTGGCACGCTGTGCAAGTCCATGTCCGTCGGATGCGGCGGCGTGGGGACTTTTCGCCAAGCGTCCGCCGTTGTTTCAAGAAACAACTCGCGTGCGGCCTTGACCGTCGAATCAATCAACTCGCTGACCGATCTCGCCGCGGTCCCTTTCGTCATCAGACGCAGCAGCCGCGCCAAGTCCTCCTCGGAACTGGATTCCAGCAATGATTCGATGGCTTCGCTCCGCAGCCTCGCGGCATCGATGTCTTCCAGAATCCGCCAGGCGGGCGGTAGCTCCAACTCCAAACTAAAACTGGCGGCCAGCCGAGAAAAGAAACTGTCGAGTGTGCCGACCTGCAACCGATGCAACCGCCGAGTCAGCCGCGCGAGCAGTTCGACACACCGCGCCCGCGTCAGTTTCGGCGAGTCGATCGCACACCCCAACTCGGCGCACTTGCGGTCATCGCTCGCGGCGTGAGCCAACGTCAGCAGGATGCGTTCGAGAATCTCCCCGGCCGCTTTACGCGTGAACGTCGCCGCCAAGATCGTCTCCGGCGGCACATCCGCTTCGAGCAACCGCACGAATCGGTTTGCAAGCTGATACGTCTTGCCGGTCCCGGCCGACGCGCGAATCAGGATGTCGGACAGTTCTGACGACATTTCCAATAGTCTCGCCGCAGCGTCCATTCCACACGTGACCAGTGACCGATCACCTCGCAGAACTCACGCAGACAGCCGTCACTTAACGGGTCTACATCGTTCAGACTCGATTGGTTGGCGAAGCCGTGAGGAGGTTTCAACGGCGGTCGGGCGATCCATCAAATCAGCTCGCGAATCGGCTGAGCACCATCGGGGAGCAAGTACTGCGGGCGGCCGGACGGGTCGATGAACTGACTGTGCGGGTCGATTCCCAGCACATGGAAGATCGTCGCCATCAGATTCATTGGTGGAATAGGCGGGGACTTGGGGACTTCAGCCTTGGCCGAGGATTCACCGACGACCTGGCCCATCCGCAGACCGCCACCAGCCAATGCCAACGTGCAAAGCGGACCCCAATGGTCGCGTCCGTTATGGCCGTTGATTCGCGGCGTGCGACCGAATTCTCCGGTGATGACCAGCAGGATTTTCTCGCTCAGCCCGCGCTGAACGAGGTCTTCCAGGAAGACGGACACGGCATGGTCCATCGGCGGACAGGCCTGCTCCAACTGCCGGCCGATCGACAGGTCCACCGGTCGCGCGGGGTCGCCGTGCATGTCCCAGCCTTGCGGGGAATTGGCGTAATTCAGCGTGACGAAACCGCAACCGGCTTCGCACAGCCGACGGGCTAGCAACAGTTGGTCGCCGAATCCGGTCCCGGCCAGGTTGTATTTGTCGCGCAGCCGCGGGTCTTCGCGAGTCAGGTCAAAGGCTTCCTTAGCTCGGCTGAGAATCAGGCTGAACGCCTGCCCCTTGAACTTGTCTGTCCCATCGAACTGGCCGTTTCGGTCGACCTCACGTTCGAGGCGATCCACCTTCGTGAGCAGCGAACGGCGATCCCCCAGCCGCGACATGTCGATGTTGATGTTCATGTTCCTGCGGGCTTCGCCACCCACGTCGAACGGAGCATAAGTAGCACCGAGCCAACTCGGTCCGTCGGCGTACAGGCCCGCCAAGCGGACAAATGTCGGAACGCCGGTCGCCGCGTTCATGGCACCTCGCACCCGCGACGTGATCGCCCCGAACGATGGCTTGATTGGTCTCTCGCCAGCGTCCGCGGGGGGATGATCCGTGCCGGTCATCACGAAATGCGTGCCGCCTCCGTGGCCGGAGTTGCCGTGTGCGAACGACCGCACGAAGGCCATGCGATCCGCCATCTGCGCCATCTTTGGGAACAGCCCGCCAATTTCGACACCGGGCAGCGTCGTGGAGACCGAGCCCACCATGCTGCGAAACTCGGAAGGAGCCTCCATCTTCGGATCAAATGTCTCGATATGTGTGGCTCCACCGCCGAGCCAAATCCAGACGACCGAAGTGTCCTTGACGGATTGCCCCTCGGCAGCGGCCGC
>CAYSHJ010001305.1:0-8175 GCA_964430385.1 uncultured Planctomycetaceae bacterium | reverse complement strand
GAAAGTGACCGACGTGTGCCGCGAAGCGTTCGATGAGCGTCGGCAGAGATTCTGATTCCGCGCCGAGCATCGCTTTCACGTCTTGATGCAAACAGAGGTTGGGCATGTCGACCATCTGAATCAACCGCATCGCGTCGGCACAGGTGTTGATGAAGTTGGTCTCCTTCGTGGTCAGCGGTTCGAAGCAGATGCGGACTCCACGATCCTGCAGCGCGGGTAAGCAACCGCTCAGGACTTCGGCCGCGTGATCGAATGCTTGATCGAGCGAGACACCGGGTTCGAGGTTTCGTTGTTGCGGCGAGCCGAGCACCATCAAGGATCCGCCCAGGTCCGCGCAGGCATTGCCCAGTTCAATCAAATACTGACTGGTCGCCTTGCGGACCGTGGCGTTCGCCGTGGTCAGATGCAAACCTTCGGTCTTGGCCAGCAGCCAGTGTAGGCCGATGATCTGCAGGCCGTGGGATTCGGCTTGTTGTCGCAGGATGCGGCGACGATCCGAAGTCACGTTGGTGATGCGCGGCGCTAACGTAAAGGGCGCAACCTCCAGACCGGTGTAGCCCAGTGCGGCGGTGCAGGCACATTGACGCTCCCAGTCCCAGTTCTCGAACAGTTCTTGGCAAATGGCGAATTTCATGAACAACCTCGTTGATGGACGGCCCAGACGCAGATCACACAATCCGAACTTGAGCCGCTGTTCTTTGGTCAGACGTTACCGACGCCGGCACACAAACTTGCAACGCTCGGGGCAGGGCTTTAGATTCTCCGATTCGCGAACCTCGAATGAACGACCCATTCCACGGCATGCCGAGAACTGTCCAACACTTGCGACCTCGGATGACGTACTCGCGGGCGATTCGTTGTGTCTTTGGCTGGGTTCGCAGTTCGGCGGGGCCAATGTTCTCCTTATAAACTGTCTTTATAAACTGTCTTTTCTTTGAGAACTGTCATTTCTTGGAACTGTCTTTTCGTGCTCGCCGTACAGGACAGTTTTTTCGAGTTCGCATTACAGGATGAGGATCGATGGAGAATCAAGCGGTCATTCAGATTAAGAACCTGACGAAGATTTATCGCGACTTCTGGGGTCGGAAGAAAGTTCGAGCTCTCAATTCTCTCAGCCTGGAAGTCCACAAGGGCGAAGTTTTTGGGCTACTGGGGCCGAACGGTTCCGGCAAGACCACGACGATGAAGCTGCTGCTCGGCCTGCTGTTTCCGACGGATGGCGAGATCACCATTCTCGGCAAGCAGGCTTCGGATGTGTCCAAGAACGAACGGATCGGCTACCTGCCAGAAGAGTCTTACCTCTATCGCTTCTTGAACGCGGAAGAGACGCTCGACTTCTATGGCCGACTGTTCGACATGTCGGCTCAGCAGCGGCGCGAGCGCACGAACCAGTTGATCGAACTCGTCGGTCTGCAGAACGCCAGGAAGCGGCAACTCAAAGAGTATTCCAAGGGCATGACTCGCCGTATCGGCTTGGCGCAAGCGCTGATCAATGATCCCGATCTGATCCTGCTCGACGAACCGACGAGTGGTCTGGACCCGCTGGGCACGCGTGACATGAAGGACTTGATCCTGAAGCTGAAGTCTCAGGGCAAGACCGTCGTGATGTGCAGTCACTTGCTGGCGGACGTGCAGGATGTTTGCGACCGCATTGCGATTCTGTATGCCGGCGAACTGAAGGAACTCGGGCGTGTCGAGGACTTGCTGAAGGAGCAAAACGAAACTCAACTGCTCACGACAAAGTTGAGCCCACAAGCGATTACCGAAATCGAAGCCGTCTTGGCCAAACACAACGCGAAATTGATCGAGCACGGCCATCCGACGAACAGTTTGGAAGATCTCTTCTTGAAGACCGTACAGAAGAGTCAAGAACGTCCGGGTCAGCGCTACGTGCCGACGAGTTCCGAGAAAACTTAATTCATGTCCAGTCAACTTCGCTCACCGATCGAGAAGCGACTATGACGTTTGATCGTGCTCCGTTTGTGTTCGGCCCGGCATTACTGGAGTGGCTGCGGGTCTTTGGCAGTTTCGCGGGAATTATCTTCGCCGTCGCGACGGTGACCGCGTTGGGGGTTTATGGTTCGGCCGGCCCGGTCGCCGTGATGGAGCACGTGCGGCGCGGGGTGCATGACTTCGCGAATCTTTCGTTGCGGCGGATTTGGGCGATCGCGTGGTTGACCTTCCAAGAGGCGTACCGACGCAAGGCGTTTATGTTCTTCGTCGTGTTCATCTTCTTGATGATGTTCGCGGGATGGTTCTTGAATCCCGATCTTCGAGCCGACTTGCAGGTCAAGAACGCGGTCAGCTTCGCGCTGACGACAATTTCCTGGTTGGCGATACCGGTTGTGTTGTTGCTATCGTGCTGGGGCATTCCCGAGGACATTCGACTCCGTTCACTGCACACCGTCGTGACGAAGCCGGTCCGACGGAATGAAGTGGTGATGGGCCGCATCCTGGGTTTTTCGGTCGTGGCCTTGTTGATCGTGGCCATCATGGGAATCGCTGGTTTCGTGTGGGTGAATCGACAAATCCCCGAAAGCGCGAAACCTGGACTGATCTGCCGCGTGCCCGTTTACGGCACGCTGGCCTTCCTGGATCGAGAAGGTCAACCAACGGACAAGGGAGTCAATACGGGGGACATTTGGGAATTTCGCAGCTATATCGAAGGGGGCACCAAAGGTGCGGCGATTTGGACTTTTCCCATCGACAGCGAGGCCGACCAGATCAAGCTGGAGTCACGCTTTGAGGCGTTCCGGACTCACAAGGGCCGGATTGGCCAGTCGCTGCAGGTTCGCTATGTGTTGGTCAACGAGACCAAAGGGCTTCGCGTGCCGTTGGAGTCTTTCGAAATCGCGGAATTCGCCCTGAACGAGCGGGACGTCGCTCGACAGATTTCCTACTACGACGAAACCGCGAAGATGAAGAAATCAGTTGATCTGTTCAAGGATCTCGTCGATCAAGGAAAGCTGACCATCGAAGTGCAGTGCATGGATTACGGCCAATACTTGGGCATGGCTCGTCCGGACTTGTTCGTGCGACTGCCGGACCGTCCCTTCGCGGTTGGGTATTTCAAGGCCGTGTTGGGTATCGGTTTGCTGGCGGTGTTCGTGGTCGCGATCGGAGTCATGGCCAGCACCTTTGTCAAAGGCCCGGTGGCGACGTTGCTGACGTTCACCGTGCTGATCGTCGGGCAGGGCTTTCGAGAGTTCATGGTCAAGCTGATCACGGGCGAGCAAAAAGGAGGCGGACCCGTCGAGTCGTGGTATCGGCTAATCAGGCACATGAACGACACGACGGAACTGCAAGTCAACATCGGAACCAAACTGATGCAAGGCATCGACAGCATCATTTTCGGTGGATTGTGGCTGCTGCAACACCTCATCCCCGACTTGAGTCCGTTCGTGATGGCTCCCTACGTGGCCAACGGATTTGACGTGCCGTGGTCAGTCGCGATGGCACGCTGTCTGTTCATGACTTTGGGCTATCTCATTCCCTGTTTGTTGGTCGGCTACTACAGCCTGACGCTGAGGGAGCTGGAAGCAAAATGATTGAAAGTTTGACCGCGCGACAGCGCAAGTTGGCGTACTTGGTCGGCATCGTCGTATTGTCGTTGCCCGTGATCGGGCTGGGGATGCCGGCCAGTGACGAGGAGAACTCGGGCGGCAGGTTGGCGCACCTGCGCCAAGAATTTGATCTGGGTGAAAGCACTCTGGGCAAGGTGGACCCCACCAGCGCCACGATGAATCTCGTCTTGCTGGGCATGCGCGGTGTCGCCGTCAACCTGCTGCGGATGGAACTCGATCAGCAAAAGGACAGGAAGCAGTGGGGGCAGATGCGTGCCACCACCGAGTCAGTCATCTTGCTGCAGCCGCACTACATTCAGGTCTGGCGGTATCTCGGCTGGAACTTGGCTTACAACGTTTCGGCGGAGTGGGACGCGGTCGCGGATCGTTACTTCTGGGTCAAGGAAGGCGCGAAGTTCCTCATGCAGGGAGCGGACCGAAACAAAAAAGATCCCGAAATCTATTGGGAGACCGGCCGTACGCTGGGCCAAAAGATCGGCCGCGCGGACGAATGGAAGTTCTTCCGCAAGTTCTTCAAAGTTGATCCCGATGAAGAGCAATTCAGTAAAGGACCGGACAATAAACTCAACCCTGAGGGCAAAGACAATTACCTGGCCGCCAAGGATTGGTATGAAAAGGCCAACGCCGCCGAGGAGAAACACGAGCAGCATATTATGATGCAAGCGTTGTTCCGTTCGTACCCGGCGCGGTCACAATTGGATTTTGCCGAGGCCTTGCAGCGGGAAGGCATCTTCGACGAAGGAGCCCGCGCGGCTTGGGACAAGGCCTACCACGATTGGGTCGACGGCTTTGGACGCATGAGCTTTCCGGCCGAAGTGAACCTCGATGTTTCCATGGAAGCCGACGACAAAGAAATCGAATCGTTAGCCAAGTCGAGTGGGTTCGATTTGGAAAAGGTACGGCAGGAGATCAACTTCCTTCAGAACACATGCAATTACCGATTTTGGCGGACAAAAGCCCACTCGGAGATGCAGCCCAACACGGTCGAGGTGCATCGCGAACTGTACGACGGGGAGCAACTCTTCAAGTCGGGCGATCTGGAGACGGCTCAGGCCACGTTGGAATCGGGCCTGAAGAAATTCGAACGTTTGCTAGAAGCGTACACGGACCTCCAGAACGATGATAACGCCCTGGAAGAGGGCTTGTGGGCCGTCATGCTTTGGCAAAAGATCTACCAGTTGAATCACCAGATTCAGCCCGAAGAGTTCCCCCTGAAGTGGGTTTGGGAAAAGGAAGCGCATCGGATTCCGAACTTGCAGCAGGACTTCGATCGTTCCAGTGGTCGCCGAGTTCGCTAACAACCTGTCCAGGAACAACACCGTCGTTTGTCTGAAATCAGCCGGAACGCGCTAGCGTCCGGTTTGTGTGTCTCCAACCAAACCGGACGCTAGCGCGTTCCGGCTGATCAACACGATACTTGTTCTTGGGCCAGTTCTAAGGCTGTTGGTTGGCACGATGAGAGGAGATGCCTTATCGCCATTACTTCTGTAGCGTCCGTGGCAGCACTTCCCGATCTGGCCGAACGTCGCCGAGCCGGCTTGGAACGGGCGTGTTTGGCTGCGCAGGTGGCCGAGGATCTCAAGGGGAAATCCACCGTCGTGCTCGATATGACGCCGGTCACACCGATTGTCGATTACTTCGTGGTCACGACGGCGACGAGCGTTCGGCAGATGCGCGCGATCGCGGAAGAAGTCGAGGCGATGCTCAAGTCGCACGGCAACCGCCCGCGTGTCGGTGTCGAAGGTCGCACATCCGAGACTTGGATTCTGCAAGACTACGGCGACATCGTGCTGCACGTGTTCTCATCCGAGGGCCGTGCCCTTTACGATCTAGAACATCTCTGGGCCGACGCTCCGCACCTGGATTGGAAGGCGCAGCCCGCACAGCGAGGTTGAAATGTCGGAAGGCACCGCACCGCCAGCGTCCAACACGATGAGTTCGGTTCAATGGTTGATCTGCGCCATCGCGGCGATCGGATTTGCCTTTGACATTTATGAACTGCTGATGCTGCCGTTGATTGTGAAACCCGCGTTGGCCTCGTTGGGGGGCTTGGGTCCGGACGGTGTGGCCCCGTTGCTGGCTCCGGGCAGCGAAGGTTATGTGAAGTGGGCTCGCATGCTGTTCTTCGTACCGGCGCTGGCGGGTGGTGTGTTCGGTTTGCTGGGTGGCTACCTGACCGACCGTCTTGGCCGGCGTCGCGTGTTGACGTTCAGCATTCTGTTGTACGCGTTCTCGGCCTGCGCGGCGGGATTCGCGCAGACGCTGCCGCAATTACTCGTGTGTCGTTGTTTGGTGTTCATCGGCGTCTGCGTCGAATTCGTCGCGGCGGTCGCCTGGCTGGCGGAGTTGTTTCCCGATCATCGGCAGCGTGAAAAAGTGCTCGGATACACGCAGGCGTTTTCGTCGTTCGGCGGCTTACTGGTGGCGGCGGCCAACGTGTTGGCCGCCAAGTTCGCGGACAGCTTGCCCGGGATTCACGGAGCACACGAAGCGTGGCGTTACACGCTTATTTCCGGCGTGCTGCCCGCTCTGCCGCTGATTATCATTCGTCCGTTCTTGCCAGAATCGCCCGAATGGCAACGCAAGCGCGAAGCCGGGTTGCTCAAGCGAGCCAGCATCGCGGAGCTGTTCAGTCCGCAACTCGCCCGCACCACGATCTTCACGACCTTGCTCTTCGCGGCGAGTTATGGGATCGCCTTTGGAGCGATCCAGCAGTTGCCTCAAATCCTCGGCGCGCCGATAGGCGGACACAAGGAAATCCTGGCGATCGCCAAAACTGCTCAAGACACAGCCCTCGAGGCCGCAAACGCCGCTGGGAAACCGCCGCCGAAAGAAGGTCGGCTCAAGCAGATTGCCGGCAACGCCACGGACGCGGCGGTGGCGAAGGTCACGTTCTGGCAAGAGATCGGCGGCTTGTTTGGACGTTTCGCGCTGGCGATCCTCGCGCTGTCGATCGTCAGCCGTCGCCAATTGCTACGCATCTTCCAACTACCGGCGTTGGTTTTTGTGCCCCTCTTCTTCTGGTGGATTTCCAACAACCTGCAGACGGACAGTTTGATGTCGATCAAAGTCGGCATCTTCGTGGCTGGCTTGCTGACCGTGGCCCAATTCAGTTTCTGGGGCAACTACATTCCGCTGGTGTTTCCCTTGCACTTGCGCGGAACCGGCGAAAGTTTCGCGGCCAACATCGGTGGGCGAGTCATCGGTACCGCCGCCGCGTGGATCACCATCACACTTTCGGAAGCGAAGCCGCCTCAGCCCGGCAAGATCGCGTTGATGGGCGCGTGCGTCGCCGGAGCCTACGCGCTGCTGGGAGCCATCCTGACGCAGTGGCTGCCCGAACCGCCGAAAGATCTGACTCAAGAGTCCACTTGAGCGAGCGTGAAAATCGGAAACGGACGCCCCCGCCGTACACCAGCTTGGGTAATCTGTAGCTCCGGCCCTTGTGGCCGGGACGGGTCGATAATCACCGAAAAGGCACGGAATCAGCCCATCGCCCGGCCACAAGGGCCGGAGCTACAGATTCCACAATAGGCCAGTCGTGACTGAATCCCGCCTTGCGAACGGTACTGTCAAACTTTGCCGGTTGGCAAAGTTTTTCCGATTTTGCTGGTCGTGTCGGAAGTACCGGTCATTCTGGTTGTCCCGGTCCCGCGAGTCGCGGCGAGTCTGCCGGATGCAACGGTCGTTCGCGTTGTCACGGATTTGGCGAGCGGGACGAGACAGTGGGTCAACGATCCGCGTCATGACAGTTCAATTGCGAACTGTGGCACAAGGGCCGGTGTCCTCGTCCGTGCCTTCGCCTGTGGATTCGTCCGTCGATTCCCCCGCTTCTTCGTTCGTGGAGTCGCCCGCGTTCCCGGGGCGTTCACGCCCCTTCTTCGCGCAGCGAATAGGCCCGGCCTTCAGGCCGGGTCAAACAAACCACGTCGCTGGCAGACAGGCCCGTTCACGGGCCTTCTTGCTAAACTGGCTTCAACCACGCGCGCATCAACGATCTCAGGAACCACACCTGTCCCACAACACGAATGATTGGCTGAAGCCAATTTGGCGAGAAGGCCCGTGAACGGGCCTCATGGCAGTTGACGGTTGGTTCCGTAGACCCGTCCTGAAGGCCGGGCCTAATCGCTGCGCGAACAAGGGCCGTGAACGGCCCTACAGAATTCTGAATTCTGCGGTGCGTGACCCCTCGCTCCACAGCGCACTTTCGTAGTCCGGTCCCCTCTCCCGCCCGCATCGGGGGTCTTCGGGGTTGATTGGCGGCCGACGACGAGCTGCTGTCATGTGTGCAGTGGAAAAGTGGGTGAAAATTCCGAAGGATGGCCGGTCGTCTTTAACCCGGAGGGTTTTCAGCAATTAGCCGGGGGTTGAGCGAAGCGACACTCCCGGTTTGGATGTTTTGTGAGATTGCATCCCAGCGGGATGCCAGCAATTCTGGCTACGACCCCGCTGGGCAACGCCGTTAAGTATTTTTACATGGCGAGCGCAAGGCATTGTTTGAGTTGAAGTTTGTGTTGTCGGGTTGCGTTGATGAGGATTGGTTTTCCGGCATGAGGTTTGTCTTTGTTGTCGGGGCGGTAGCGAGCCATCT
>CAYSHJ010001304.1:0-2057 GCA_964430385.1 uncultured Planctomycetaceae bacterium | reverse complement strand
ACACGCCGCATCGCGTGGTCATCGACGAAGCGATCGAGATGGCGAAACGATTTGGATCGACTCAGTCGTTCCAATTCGTGAACGGAATTCTCGACAGGCTCGTGCCGCCGGAAAAACGAAACGCGCCGCCAACGGAAGGCTGACCAGGCTCAAGCCGCGTGAAGGTCGCGGAGCGCCGGGCCTACTTCGAGTGGACCTTCTCGCGCTTGACCGGCTTATCGCGCCACTTGAAGTCCATCTCCATCGCTGTGCGCGAGAGCATCAAGAGCAGTTCTTGGTCCATCGTGGGGCACGGCAAGTCTGGACAGGCCGCATCGAGATTCATGGTGTCGAACTCCGGATCGTCTCGCCAGTAGGAACTATAGATGCGAATGTGTTCGTAGAAGAGCTTCTCGATGTCTGTGGGGTTGTCGAGCGGCTTGCCGTAGCCGCTAAACGTCGCGCCTTTGAAACCGTAAGCTTTCTCCAGCACGTCACGAATCATGGCTGCGGTGACTCGCTGGCGCGGCGTCAGGTGATATGTCAGACCGTGATGCCGCGGCTGGGTCACGATCCGCGTGATGACTTCGGAGACCCAGTCGACCGGGATGAAATTCTTGGTCTCGTTGCCGTCGAGCGAGATTCGCGTCTGCTCCGCCGCCACACTGTTCGACCCGACGACTCCCTGGGAATCGAGCAAAGTGTGAGCCAATTCGAGGCAGGCGTAGAAGCCATGAAACGTCGTCGTGAAGCCGGTCGTGGAATCTCCGACGATGATGGCCGGACGATAAATCGTCGGCGGGCTGAGAAAATCGGCTTCACGGATGAGTTTCTCGGCCGCCATCTTGCTCTCTTCGTAGGGATTGCTGAGCTGCTGCCCGACATCCAGTTCGGACTCGAGAATTCGTCCCTGACGCAAACCGGCGACGTAGGCGGTGGAGACCTGATGGAAGTCGTGGATGCCGGTCATGCGACAGAGGTCCAGGACATTTTGCGTGCCACGAATGTTCGAGCGATATGGCTCGCCATCTTCGCTGGTGGCGACGAACGTCAGGCTCGCGGCGTTGTGCAGCACCGCGTCGCAGTTTTTGTCTACCCAGCGTGTACCCGCGTCGTCGAGGCCGAGATTCGGTTCGCAGATATCACCTGTGAGCACGTACGGGCGCGGCAGCGAACGACCGAGCATGTCGTCCCAGGTGGCCATCAAAGCCTCCACGCGGTCGTCGGCTGATTGGCGCCGGCTGCCTCGCACCACCACGGCCACAGGGACATCGGCGAGCGACAAGTCTCGCAGCAGATAGCGTCCCAACAGGCCGGTCGCACCGGTCAAGAGAATGTGATAGTTCATCGTTCTGGTTTCGGAGGGAAGAATTCGGAGTGCCTGAGGGGCCGGAGTTCCATCTCGGACGATTGGCCTAACGCTGTCCAAAGGCCGGCCTCTCAGCCCCATTCTAGGCTTCGAGACACATTTCTCAACCACCATCTATTCGGGCAAAGCCCCTGGGCGGTCGGAGCGAATCAGCGCGTCGCGGACTGACAGACACAATCATCAGAGTTTCAGCAACCTGAATGTCTGTGGCAATCGGACTCAAGAGATGACTGACGATCACGCCGGCGGTTCATTTTTGCGAAACCGGAAGATAGAAAGACCTTGTCGGCCAAAGAGCCTTTGCAGGAAATGTGGCCCGTGTCCGAGAACATCCGATGGCGAGCTCGTCGCGTTCTGTAGCTGCCGAAACCGTTCCGTGTGAAAGAAACCAAGCAGGCAGGGAAGCAACACGAGGTCTCCGAATTGAGTGGCCAGCAACGTCGCGGCCATCAGCCAGCCGAATTGAGCGGTCGGTCCAAAGCTGCTGAATGTCAGGGCCAACATGGCGATGGCCATGATCAGCGTCGAATTGAAGATCGGCGGGCCCGTTTTCAAATAGGCTTCGCGTGTCGCCTGTGCCCGATCGCCGCATTCTTGAAATGCAACACGGTAGCACACCAGAAAATGGAAGGCTCCGTCGACCGCGATGCCCATCGCAATGCTGCCGGACATCATCATGCCAATATCCACCGGGCAGTTGATCCAGCCC
>CAYSHJ010001303.1:0-3092 GCA_964430385.1 uncultured Planctomycetaceae bacterium | reverse complement strand
GCCGGAGCCGGCCCGGAAGCAGGGAACCTCCGCCGCCTATCTCGCGAACTGGGGATCGCCGAGCATGTCACCTTCGTCCCCAACTTGCTCGATCTGACGACCTCTTTGGCTGCGATGGACATCTTTTGTTTGCCGTCGCTGCGACAAGGCCTGGGTACGATCATGCTCGAGGCGATGGCTCTCGGCCGACCGGTCATCGCCACCGGCGTCGACGGCGTCTACACCATCGTCCGCGACAACGAAACCGGGCTCGTCGTCCCGCCCTCCAACAGTGGCCGATTGGCTCAACGGATCTTGGAACTGCTCCGCGATCCCTTCCGAGCACGCCGCATCGCCGACTCCGCCCGACAAATGGTCCTGCGAGATTTCAACCTCGACCGCATGATTCAACAAACCGCCGACGTCTATCGTCGCGTGTTGGCCGAAGGCCACGCGATCCATTAGCCTTCAAACAAGCGAACACCACCGGGCTTGCCCCGGTGGCTCGCGGGATTTTGCACTACTCGGCGTCGCGCCAAACAAACGGCTCAGTTTGCAATTCCGGTCCCCTCTCCCGCCCGCTTGGGGGGGAGAGGGTTAGGGTGAGGGGGGCTTTGGACGTTGCCGAGGTTACGATGATTGACGTGGTTTTCCTTTAGCGTCAATGAGCGGTTCATCCCACCATGCATGCCGAAATCATCGCCATCGGAACCGAACTGACCACCGGTGCCAAACTGGACACCAACAGTCAATGGCTGAGCATCGAACTGGCCGCCGTCGGAGTGCCCGTGCTGCTGCACTCGACGATCGCCGACGACTTGCCCGCAATGTTGGGGTTGCTCCGCGCCGCGGTGCAACGCTCCGACATCGTGCTGATCACCGGCGGCCTGGGCCCGACGCTGGATGATCTCACGCGGCAAGCCCTGGCCGACTTGGCCGGAGTCGAACTCGTCCAACACGAGCCAAGTGTGCAGACAATCCGAGACATGTTCGCCAATCGCAAGCGTGTTATGCCAGAACGAAACCTCATTCAAGCCATGTTCCCAGCCGGTAGCGAACCGATCGAAAACTCACACGGCACCGCTCCCGGCATCTGGATGGAGTTGCCCGTCCCCTGCCCTCTCCCTGGTCTGAAGCCACCTTTTCACTCCCCTCTCTCCGTGGAAGAGGATGGCCGAAGGCCGGGTGAGGGTGGCCGAAGGCCGGCTGAGGGTGGCCGAAGGCCGGCTGAGGGTGGCCGAAGGCCGGGTGAGGGAAGCGAATGTCCAAGCGACTCTCAGTCCTTGGTGCGGGCGTCGCCCGCAACCGAATTCCCTCTCCCCCGCATCGGGGGAGAGGGCCAGGGTGAGGGGGCCGAACGGTCAGTCGATACTCGAAGACAGCCCCCCCTCACTCGAACCCTTTTCCAGAGGGAGAGGGGATCGGGCATCCGCACCTGCGTGATCGCCGCCATGCCCGGAGTCCCCAGCGAAATGAAGCCGATGTTTCGTGATCGTGTGCTGCCGCGACTGCCCCATTCCAACAAGGTCATCCGCCGCGCGCGAGTCAACTGCTACGGCGTCGGTGAATCGGCCTGCGAAGAAAAGCTCGGCGACCTGACCGCGCGCCGCCGAGACCCGGAAGTCGGCATCACGGTCCACGAAGGCACGATCACGCTCCGCATCGAAGCTCACGGTGCGACCGAGTCCGAATGCGACGCCAAAATCGCTCAGACCAAATGCCTGATTCGCGAACGACTCGGCCCACTGGTCTTCGGCGAGGAAGACGAACAACTCGCAGACGTCGTCGTCCGCGAACTCAACACACGCGGCTTGACCGTCGCGGTCGCCGACGAAGTCACCGGCGGATTGCTCTCGTCCTGGCTGACTGCCGTCGCCGACAGCGATCGCTGCTTCGTGGGTGGCCTTGTCGGAGACTCTGTCGGCCGAATTCTCATTCCGGACACAACGACTGACGGCGAACAACGAGCTCGTGAGTCCTTCGTGGAGGATGGGCACTCTTGCCCGTCCACCGCCGCGACCACCCAAGACGAACAACGCGCCGGGAGACTGTCCGAGGGCGTGCGCCAACGCTTCGCAGCCGATTTCGCACTGGCCCTCACCGGTTCGCTGCAATCGGCCGCTGCCGACCCAACCGAAATCCCGCGTCTGTACCTCGCGCTGTCCGACTCGCACGGCACCACCACGCAGGAACACATCCCTGTCGCCGACATCTCGTTCGCCCGCCACCGCGCCGCAAAGTCAGCCCTCGATTTATTACGTCTGAGGTTGAAATCATTGTCCTCAATAGACCCACAGAAAGAAGCATGCAGCCCACACTAACCCGAAGCGCGAGCGACGGCCGAATGCCCCTCGCTCGCGAGTTTTCATCTTGCCCAGTTTGTCGTAGTCGTGACGAATTAGTTCGAGAATTCGCGGCAAATGCGCGAAGACCCCATCCGGCACGCCCGGATGGTGAATCTGATGGCTGGCTAACCCGACACGCCCTTCCTTGGGCCGCCTATTTTTCTGCGATCCGCCTTGGGCGGATCGCAGAAAAGAAATTGGCAGCGGGAGCGTGAAGTTCGCGGCTAGCTCACCGTCGTCTTCACCATCCGGGCGAGCCGTATGGGGTCGATTCAAAAACAGCGCAACATCAAAGCTCACGCTTCGGATTAGTCTAATCTCTTCTGCGGTCCACGTAGTCGGCACGTTCTGCGGACTCGGCTCAACGCTTCCGATGCAACACGACTTCACGTGCGGGCCACGACGGGCTGAGCCATGCCATCCAGCGGGCTGCGCACTGCCAATCCCGGACGATTCATCACGTGCGTGTAGATCATGGTCGTCGCCACGTCGGCGTGGCCGAGCAATTCCTGAACCGTGCGGATGTCATGGCCATCTTCCAGCAGATGCGTGGCGAAGCTGTGCCGCAACGTGTGACAACTCGCCGGCTTCCTGAGTCCCGCTCGCGCGACCGCGGCTTTCATTTGCTGTTGGCCGACCTGCTGATGCAGGCGGCCAGAGCCTCGCTCGATGAGCTGCTGCGGGATGTCAAGTATCTGGGAGCGAAACCGGGGATCATTTCCGCGTTGCACACCTGGGGCCGCAATCTGAGCGTGCATCCTCACGTTC
>CAYSHJ010001302.1:0-4625 GCA_964430385.1 uncultured Planctomycetaceae bacterium | reverse complement strand
ATTAGATATATATTGTGGTACAGAACTGTTTAGAGCACTACTAAACGCCGTCACAACGTCGCTCACGGTTGCATCGGCGCTACCGGAGTCAATCTTCGAAATCTCCCACGTTCCGCTGCCAGTCGCTACTCCGGTTGCTGTCCAGTTACCACTCCCGGTGATCGTACCATTGTTGTTAACAATCGTTCCGGTATACGAGATTGTGAAACCATCAGTGCCGATTTGGCCGGAAGTGTCAACTGAAAATTCGCCAGTTGGCGCCACTGCTCCCGTTGAGTCAATGGCTCCAAGTCCGGGAACTGTGACTGTTGCGTGACCGTTAAGTATCGTCGCATGGATCGAATTATCAGGAAACTCCCCTAGACTCGGAATCTGGATTAGGACTCCGTCAACCGTAACAGATCCGATAAAGGATCCCTCGTATTCTCCATTGATCTCGACACCGAGATCGGCGATTGGGGGATTGACTGCTGCCGGATTAGTGACCGACAGCATCGCCTTGGTCTGTAGACGTTCGATCCAGCCTAGGTTATTGAAAAGCGAGCCCCGTCTGCGTGGGTGGCGTCGACGAAACGGATTGAAATCGACCATTGTTGCCTCTCTTCGTAGTCTCACCTGTGTGAATAAAACGGCATCCCAGCCTACGCAGACTTCCTACAATACTCTATGTATTTAGCCCAAGTTATTTATGTTGTCTATTCTTATTCGGCAAAAAAATGGACTTGGCAGAGAATTGGCGGGGCAATTGACGAGTTTTAGGATGATCGATTCCAAGAGAGCCATTCCTTGGTTAAAGCGTGTTGAAAATGAACTGAAAAAAGCCGATTTAGTGGCGGCTTTGGTCCCGACTCTCTTCCCTCATCGTTACCAACGGCACAACAACGCTGACAACTTGCTCAGAATTCAAATGGCCCGAAGGACCGCGATTTTGGGTTCAACTCCCAAAATTCGAGCAACCGTTGTGATCCAAGAGTGCGTCAAACCGGGTACGATTCGACCGATTGGAGTCGCGCGGACGACCCGAGCGTAGAGCGGGACTCGTGTCAACGGTCTGGATTTCCGGAAGATCCGCTGCCGGCCGGTTAATCAACCATGTGGGAGGGATTGGCAATCCTCCTCAAGGTGCGATTGATTGTTCGGATCATGCGCGCGAGTCCGAATGTTCGAGTCGAACCTGCTTTGACGCACGTTTGGATCAGCAGGGTTGCTCGCGTTCGGGGAGTTGAGCCTCGAATCGCGCTCCTTCCAGCGGTTGGAGTTCTGAGCAAATTGTCAGCGCTGGCTTGCTGATGGTAACGATGACGGAACGAGAGGCGTCGGCCCCCCGGGTACGGCTGGTTGCAGCCGAGCCACTCGAATCGCGAGTGAGACTCTCCGTCTCCGAGTTGCTTACCGGGTCGCCAATTCACTTCGCGGCTTGTGCATTCCACTCGTCGAGCATCGCTTGGACGCGCGCCTTGTTGAAATCAGCGGGAATCGGCTCGTCGTGGTCTTGAAGCAGATCGTCGATTGTCACCCTGCCAGCATTTACGCCGACGGCTGGCACGTCGAGGCCGGTGGTCCACACGATGGCGTTGAGCATCAACTTGCGGAACTGGTTGTTGCCCCAGTTCCAGTGGACGTGTCCGCCCGAGCAACCAAAGCCGCGGCCTCCGTCGGAACGTTCGCGCGCCCACGCCATGTGCTGCGGCTCTTTATTCTTGATCGCTTCGCGCACGGCCGGGTTGCCGCTGTGCGCGCCATCCGGTCGAGATAGCGTGCTGTCCGGCGGCAGGTCGGTCAGGATCGGCACGACACCGTCCATCTTCTCGCGGAACCGCATATGGTAGTACCACTCGTCGTTCGTCGAGAACGGCTGCACGCCGTTGCACGTGGGATGTTTCGGAAACTGTTTGTAGTTTGCGATCCAGTGCGGGTTCACTGACCAGTTCATTTCAAAGTACCCGCCGGTCCAATCGAGGAAGGCCTCACCCGATTTTTCTTTCGGCACTTCAACGCCGTAGTGGACGCAGACGATGCCGGTTCCCTTTTTTGTCAGCGACTGCAACTCGTCGAGGTGCGCGTTGAACGGATGACCGCCGCCGCCGTCGGAATAGATGACGATCGTGTTCGCCGCCGCGAGAACTTCCGGCTTCGGCCAGCCGTCGTTCTTGAGCGACTGAACCTTCGCCGCGACTGGCAGTCCGCTTTGATTGAGCAACTTCGCGAGCAGCGAGCAGCCGGCCAGATGATCGTGCGCCCCAAAGCCGTGACTCGGATTGCCGGCCAGCAACAGAATCTGCTTTGCACCGGCGCTAGTTGTCGCGGCGGCGGCTTCCGATTTCAAGGGCTTGATCTTGATGTTGCGAAACTGGACCTTCATTGGCGGCCCGGCGTGAAGCTGCAAGGCAAGCACGCCATTCGCGCGGCGTTGTTCAGTGTCTTCGTCGGTGCAGACCGAGGTCGTCACGCCGTTGATCCGGTGAACGAACGTGAATCCCCGAGCCGTGATGTGATACTCGTTCCAGTCTTCCTTCTTGATTTTCTTTTGAATCTCGGCGGAGTCACCAATCTTTTCGACGACCTTTGGCTTGTGATCGGGGCCGATCACAGTCTTCTCACCGCGACCGGCCAGAATAATGCCGCGGAACCTCTCGCCGTAGTTGATGCCTGAGTACGTGTCGCCGGCCTCGAAGTCGGCCTGATAGCCGCCGATGACCCATTTCTCGTTCGGCACTTCAAAGCTGCGGTACTGAATACCGGAATTGCCTCCGACGATTTTGTATTCCAGTTTGAGTTCGAAGTTGGCCGTTTCACCCTTGCGCCAGATGATGAAGGTATTCCCCTTCGTCGGTTTCTCGGCGGTCGTCTGCCCGGTGATCGCTCCGTCCTCGACGCGCCAAAAGTCCGGATTGCCGTCCCAGCCGTCAAGCGTCTTGCCATCAAAGATGGTTTGCCAACCATCGTCGTCCGCTCCGACGGCAACCGTGGACCACAAGCCAAGCACTGCCAATCCAGCGAGCGTTAAACTCAACCAACGTGTTCGTGAAATCATGCTGAACCTCAGGGGTTGGGGGATCAAGGAATGCTGCTAGAAAAAATCACGGCAAGACATCCGCGACCAGCAGCATTCCGACTTTCTTGCCGTTGAGCACGACGGGCACCTTCTGGCGAGCTGTGTAAGTTTGATGCGTGCGATAGTCGGGATTTTTGGTCCCACCGGTCGGCTCGGTGAAAACTTCAATCACGGACTCTGGCAAATTGACGACCCAGTAGTTGTCGATTCCGGCTGCGGCATAAATTTGTTTCTTCGCGCCCATGTCATGTGCCAGCGACGGTTCGGCAACCTCGACCAGCAAAGCAACATCGTTGGGACCGGGATGCCGCGCCGAAAAATCCCGCAGCCGACCGCAGGCCACCACCAAGTCAGGCTCAGGTTCACTGCGCTTCAGCGTGATCGGATCTTGAACGCGAAGGACAAAACCATCGGGAACGATTCTAGCCAGGGCCGCAGCGAGCAGGTTGTTCGCCGTGGCGTGCGGTGCATACTTCGGCATCTTTGGCACCAGCAGTCCTTCGAGAAGCTCGATGGGATCATCCTCACCAAGAATGCCGGCACGAATCATATCGTGATATTTCTCGACGCTGATTCGGTACACCGGCAATTCCGGGATGGATGGGAAAATCACGGCCTGCGAGGCTGCTCGTTTACGCTGACGTTTTACGACGGTTGTCACGCTCATCATCTCACGCGGAGGTGTCTCAAAAGAAACGTTGTGATCACTGGGCACTATCGAATTGGAATCGCGAAATCGCCTCCCAGATTTCGCCACATACTGTGGACGTGGTTGGCGTTGTTTTGCGTGTTGTTGTACTCGATCACGAACGTCGGACCTTGCACGCGATAGTAGTGCCGCTCGTTGACTTCGCTGCTGCCCCACCAGGCGAAATGAATCTTGTCGAGTCCCGCCGCCTCGAGAACCGCTCGACGTTCGCGTTCGATGTCGGCCGGCATGTTCTTGAGATATTCGGCGAGAAGTTCACCGAGCAATTTCTTTTGGTCTTCGCTCATCTTCGAGGCGGCCAATCCGACGGGAGTTGTTGTCTCCGGCTGAGCGACTCCGCCGCCACGAAGATCATCCGGTGCCGACTTGTCGATCCAAGCGATCTTCTGTTGATCCGGGTCGCACAGCTTGAGAATCTGCCGCGCCATGTCCTCTTCCGGCCCGAGCACTCGGATACGGCGGCCGAGCCCGGCGTCGACCGTGCCAGGATTCGCCCCGAAGAATTCCGGAGTACTCGCCGTGACCTTGCCTTCTTTGATCGAGTAGTTCAGCGAGATGTGATGCCCTTCCAGTCGCCAGCCCCACGTGCCCGTTGCGGCGGGAGTCCCGAAGACGCTGAGGTAATACTTCTGTGGATCGCGTTTGTCGCGTCGCTCGTCGCGAGCACCACCTTCCAGCAAATACAGGATTTCTTCCAAGCTCATCACGTTGAGGGCTTGATCGTAACCCGTCTCGGACAGCCCGCTGCGAAGCAACGCCTGAGCCGCCGTCAGGGCCTCGCCCTCAAGCAGCTTCACCGGCAGTCCCTTGCGAGGCCGCGGAATGAAGTGCCAATTCAGCCGCTCGCCATCGTCGTAGCCG
>CAYSHJ010001301.1:0-5943 GCA_964430385.1 uncultured Planctomycetaceae bacterium | reverse complement strand
CTTCCGAGAGACGGTCAGCCAGGTACACCAGCAGCGTGTCGCCCCATTCCCGTTTGTTGGCGGGGAGGCCAATCACCGCCGCGAACTTCGTGTCGGCTTGCGGCCTTTGGCCGAGTTGCATCATTGCCAGATACCGCCACGGCAACACGAATCGCAATTGCGAGTTCAACTCGGACGCCGTGTCGAACTTGGCGAGCGCTGGCTGCGTTTGCTTGGCGAAGAACAAAGCAAAGCCCAATTCCGCGTGTCCGATCGCGTTCTTGCTGTCCCACTTCAAGACGTCCGTGTAGTCCTTGATGGCTGCCTCGATATCGCCGCGAGAAAGTTTGCTGCCGGCACGCATGCTGAGGACCGCAGGCTGCGCCGCGTCAATCTTCAGGGATTCGGTGAAGTCGTTCTCGGCTTCCTCGAAGTGGCCTTGATTCATCAAGGTGAAGCCGCGGTTGATGAGCGAGACCAGAAATTTCGGATCGAGTTCGAGAGCCTTAGTGAAGTCCAACATCGCCTCGTTGAATCGCCCTTGAGCTTGCTGGAACATGCCCCGGTTGTTGTAGACCAACGCCATGCTGGGAAACGCAGTCACGGCTTCGTTGTAGGCAACCAGCGCGGCGTCTGGCTGTCCCGCCGCGGCCAGCAACTCGGCCAGGCCGATGCGCGCGCCAAGATGCATCGGAGATAGTTTGACGGCTTCCTGGAAATCTTGGATCCCCTTTGCGGTGGATTGCATGGCGGAGTGCGCGACCGCACGCTGGTACAGCACGTTCGACCGATCTTCATGCATCAACGTTGGTTGTCCGAGCAATTGGTTTGCGACGGTGACCGCGATCTCGGCGTGTGCCGGCTTATTCTCTAATCCCGCCAGACTGGTCATACCGAGGAGATACGGCAGAAAGTAATTGACATTGTCCATCGGCTTGAGCCGAATTGCCTCGCGCGAGTCGGTGATCCCTTGCCGCACGAGAGCGGATTCGCGTTGAGCGAGACCCAACTCAACGCGCGAGCTGGCTCGCAGGTAGTACGCGAGGTGATCGTTGGGGTTTTGCACCAACACTCCGCTGGCGATTTCGATCGCCTTCCTGTGATCCCCTTGGCGGTGGGCTTGGTCGGCATTGGTGCGCGCCTGATCGTGAGCCGGGTCGAGGTTCGGATCGCGAGGCGTCGTCGGGGTCGGCAGCTTGGCATCGTCAGCCGCGATCACCGGGGCTGTGGCACAGGTCAAACCCAGTATGGCCAGGCACACGCGAAGGAAGTTTGTCATATCGCACCAACTTTTCGACGGCGGGGAAGCGACCGAGTTCGTGCCGATCCGCCACATCAACACAGGGTCCGCGGAATCAGCGGAGTCGTGAGGCGGGAATCTTAAGAATGCTCCGCGGTGCAAGCCAGGAAGGATCCGCGGATGGTCGGGCAAACCTGTGTCTGACGGCACGTGCTCCTTGACAGTCCGCAGGGGCAAAAGTATCGTCACACATCCGCTCAGCAGGACGGACGGATGGCCGTGGGGGAGTTGGCTGAAAAGCCGGCTCCGAGTCCTGGTGACACTGTTCTGGATGTTGGCAAGACCGCGTGGTTTCGCGTGAGGGCGTCGAACATGTAGACGTGTCTGATCAAAGACGTTAGCCCACCTTTTTCGGTCGGCGCGTCTCCTGCGGCCAGGTTTGAATGGCTGAGGGCGTTGTCGCTTCGGCGGCAGCGACGAGAAAAGTGGGTCTCGTGCCCGCTTTTTTTGTTCCACGAAGCCGTCGGAGTCAGCATCCGAAGGTCTGAGATCGGCTCACCCGGTCTCAGGAAAGGAAGAGTATGAACGGGGCGGACGTCTTACGATTCGTCGATGCACTGCACCGCGATCGAAATATTGACAAAGGGATCGTGTTCGAAGCGATTGAACAGGCGATTCGGTCGGCGGCGCAGAAGCATTTCGGCGAAGACTTCAGTATCACGGTCTCCATCGAGCCGCAGTCGGGAAATCCAACCGTCCAGTGTGACGGCAAGGACATCGAATCGGATGTGCTCGGAGACATTCTTGGACGCATCGCCGCACAGACCGCCAAACAAGTGATGATGCAGCGCATCCGCGAGGCGGAGCGGGACTCGATCTTCGCCGAGTACCAAGAACTCAAAGGTCAACTGGTTAACGGCACGATCACGCGGTTTGAAGGAGGATCGGCGCTCGTCAGCTTGGGCAAGGTCGACGGCTTCCTGCCAAAGAGCGAACAGATTCCCGGTGAATCGCATCGCGTCGGCGAGCGGATTCGCGCGGTCGTTATCGACGTTCGCAAGGCCGGTAGTCGCGTGAAGATCATTCTCTCGCGCACGCATCCAGACCTTGTGCTGCGGTTGTTCGAGACCGAAATTCCGGAAGTCAACGAGCGGATTATCGAAGTCCGTTCGTTGGCTCGCGAGGCGGGTTATCGCTCGAAGGTCGCCGTGTCGTGCTTCGATACCAAAGTCGATTGCGTCGGAGCGTGCGTCGGCGTGCGCGGAGCACGTATCAAGAACATCGTCGACGAACTGGCGGGCGAGCGGATCGACATCGTGCGCTGGAACGACTCGCTGCAAGTGCTGGTCCCCAACGCGATGCAGCCAGCGGAAGTCGAAGATGTCATCCTCTGCCCGATGCTCGGCCGAGTGATCGTGCTGGTGCGCGAAGATCAGCTCTCTTTGGCGATCGGTAAGCGCGGTCAAAACGTGCGACTGGCGTCCAAGCTGGTCGGCTGGGATATCGAGGTGATGACCCGCGACGAATTGAATGAACAACTGGAAAAATCGGTCGCCGCGTTCTCGCAGATTCCGTGCGTGACGGAAGAACTGGCGGAGAGTCTCGTCTCGCAAGGATTCTTCAGTTTCTATGACCTGTCGGTGATCGAGCCTGATCAACTGCAAGAGATGAGCGGCTTGAGTCCCGAGGAGTGCAGCGATGTCGTCGCGTTCGCCGACGTGGAGAGCGTCAAAGAGGAGGCCGACGAAACGCGCCGCCGAGCCGAACAGAAGTTGCAAAGAGAAGTCGATCAAGCCCGCGCCGCGGCCCCGCCAGCCACGGAATCAACGGCCGCCGAGCTTGAACCGACAGCCGAGCTTGAACCGACGGCCGAGCTTGAACCGGCAGCCGAGCTTGAGCCGACGGCCGAGCTTGAACCGACGGCCGAGCTTGAACCGGCAGCCGAGCTTGAACCGACAGCCGAGCTTGAACCGACAGCCGAGCTTGAACCGACAGCCGAGCTTGAACCGACAGCCGAGCTTGAATCAACCTCCGACCCTAAACCCATAGGCCAACCCACAGGGGCGGCCGAACCATCCGCCAAATTGCCGTCCCCGTCCGAACCACCTGCAAGTGGAGCCTCTGAAGAACCGTCGGTTGCCGAATAGCACCAGCGGTTCGCACACTAGCGACCTAGTCCCGCATGTGGCCAGGTTTCACTCGCCATTTCATGACCGAGGGTGCCTTTGACTGAAAACTTGTCCGTGGACAAACAGCTACTCAAGATCCGCATCTTCGCCTTGGCGAAAGAGCTGGAGATGGACAGCAAGGTGCTGATTCAGCACTGCAACGATGCTGGCATCCTGGTAAAAGCCTCGGCGCTGGCCAGCATTTCGCCAGCGGAGCGGGACTTGGTGTTGGACCACATCAAGCAGAAACAGTCCAAAGTGGCTGTTGCTCCCTCGCAAAAGTCCACTGCACGCGACATGCCCGCCGATCTGGTGAGCAAAGCTCGACCGATCAAGACGATGCCCGTTCGCACGATGGCACCGCTTGCTCGCGGGCCGTTGGCCCGACCATCGCGACAGATCGAACCGGAGGAAGTCACCGCCCCAACAATGGATTCGGGGGATTCGGACTCGGCGGAATCGCCATCCACGTCCGCGGCGCCGGACGAAACGTCAGCTCCCGGCTCGGAGTCTCCTGATTCACAACCGGTTGCCCAGGACTCCTCGCCATCGGCTGCTGATGGGTCGTCGTCGATCGCGGGTCATCGTCGCGAAGACTACATTGCTCCGCACGGTACGACTCCTTCGCGGATGCGCGAGATGCGGCCGATTGGCTCGACGTCCGACGCGATGCGTCCAGCCGGGTCGATCCGCAAGAACAAACCCAATCTCCCGCAACTGGCCGCGCCGCCCGCACACCCAGTCATGAAGGCGAAAAAGGGCGAAGCTCCGGCTCAAAAGCCCGACATCAGACTATCAGGTGAAATGCCGCTCGCAGGGCCATTGGGACGTGACGTCAAGACCATGGTCGACGGCAAAAAAGTTGGCAAGAAACGGGTTCCGACTGTCAATGCGCCCCCCAGCGAGGAATCAGCGGATCGCATCCGCGGCAAGGCGCACCCCGGTGGCTTGGTCGAGTCGCGCGATGAGCGTCGTCAGCGAAGACACTCGCGACATGATGTCCCTCAAGGTACGGACGATGAGGAGAAAAGTGTTCGTCGACGACCGGGCGCGTTTATGCGGCCCAGGCGTTCCCTGCCAACCGAACAAAAAACGAGCGGTGAAGTCGAAGTCCCGATTTCGCTTCGCACGCTCTCCGCGGCCACGGGGCGCCCCGCTAAGACCTTGATGGGCATCCTCTTTAAGAAGGGGAAGATGGTCACCATCAACGAGACCATCGACGAAGAACTGGCCATCGAGTTGGCGATGGAGGTCGGCATCGACCTCACGATCCTCCGCGAAAAGGATCTCGAAGAAGAACTGTTGGAAACGTTGCGAGTCGACGATCCAGTGGAAAGCCTGATCACGCGACCGCCGATCGTCACGATCTTGGGGCACGTTGATCACGGCAAGACCACGTTGTTGGATAAAATTCGTTCAACCAACGTCGCGGCCGGTGAAGCCGGAGGCATCACGCAGCACATTCGCGCGTATCAGATCGACCACAACGATCACAAGATCACGTTTGTGGACACGCCCGGCCACGCGGCCTTTGGCCAGATGCGCGCCCGTGGCGCGAACGTCACCGACATTGTGGTGCTGGTCGTCGCCGCCAATGACGGCGTGATGCCGCAAACGGTCGAGTGCATCTCGCACGCGAAGGCCTCGGGCGCGACAGTCGTCGTCGCTATGAACAAGATCGACTTGCCGGATCGCAACGAACAAAAGCTGCTGAGCGATCTGGCCACTCATGGTTTGCTGGTTCACGAATGGGGCGGCGAAACCGAAATGGTTCGTACATCCGGTCTCTCGGGGCAGGGCCTCGATCAACTATTGGAGACGATCCTGCTGACCGCGGAGCTTCACGAACTCAAGGCGAATCCCGAACGTTCAGCGGTCGGCATCTGTATGGAGGCCTTCCGCAACGAAGGTCGTGGCGTGCTGGCTTGGTTGATGGTCCAGAACGGGACGTTGCGTATTGGCGACATTCTGCTGTGCGGCGGCTCGTACGGTCGTATTCGCGCGATGTACAACGAACAAGACGAGGAGCTGCCAGAAGCTCCGCCGTCGACGCCGGTGCGCGTCGCCGGATTGGACGTCATGCCCAATGCAGGTGACCAATTCTTCGTGATGGACGATCTTGACGCTGCGCGCGAGATCTCCGAGATCCGTCAGCAGAAAGGGAGAGCGACGACGCTTGCCGGGCGCGGACACAAGCGAACGCTGGACGACATCCTCAACGCCGTGCGCGACGGTGCCGTGCAAGCGCTTCCGCTCATTCTTAAGGCCGACACGCCGGGTTCCATCGAGGCACTCAAGAACGAGTTGGGCAAATTCGATCACCCCGAGGTCAAAGTCAGCCTGCTACATGCGGCGGTGGGAGGAGTCAACGAAAGCGATGTCTACTTAGCCAGCGCGTCGGGCGCAATCATCATCGCGTTTCACGTCATCCCGGACGACCGCGCTCAGACCTTGGCCGATCAGGAAGGGATCGAGATTCGGCGGTACGCGATCATTTACGAGGTCATGGACGACATCAAACGCTCGCTCGAAGGACTGCTCACGCCGGAGAAGAAA
>CAYSHJ010001300.1:0-4952 GCA_964430385.1 uncultured Planctomycetaceae bacterium | reverse complement strand
TGAGAGCAAGTCAGTCGGCCCGCAAGCGGACGTCTACAGCCTGGGCATCTTGATGTACGAGATGCTCTGCGGCCGGCGACCGTTTCTGGGGAACGTGACCGAAGTGCTCGGCATGATTCTGCACGTCGAGCCGGACCCGCCTTCAAAGCATCGACCGGGACTCGATGCGCACGTGGAAGCGGTGTGCCTGCGAGCGATCGCCAAAGACGCGCAACAGCGATTTCCTTCGATGACGGACTTCGCGGCGGCATTGAGCGAATGCCTGAAGAAGACCAGCGTCCCAGGTAGCCGAACTCGTGAGAGTTCGGATGGGCCGCCAAAACCCGGAAGTCTCACGACTTCCGCGACTCAGTCCGCCGCTCAGCCCGCGACCAAAGAACCGCCTGTCGCGGAGACCGACCACGCTCAGATCGGCGAGACTCAGCGGTTGGCTCGGATCGTGCAAGCCGTCTCGGACAACGTCGACTCGAAAATGGAACGAGCGGCTCAGCAGGCGGTCGAACAGGCCGCGAAGCGTCACGCTCCGAAGTGGTGGCACTATGCGATCGGCTCGGCGGCGATGGGGTTGATGTTGCTCTGCGGCATCTTGTTCTTCGTGCGCCGCGACAACGTGACCGTCGTCATCAACATCCCGCTGGACATCAAAGATCCGTCGCTGTCATTCGTACTAGACGAAAAGGCCGTCACCGCGGAACAGTTGGCCGCACCGATCGAACTCAAGCCGGGCGAACACGAACTGGTTGTCAACAAAGACAACACGCTCTTCAAGCGATTCCTGTTCAACGTCGGCAAGGCCGATAACCAACCCGTCGTGGTGCAGGATGTGACACCAAAATCCAGGATTCAAGGACCATCCGACTCGCTGCGGTTGATTTTCGATCAGCCTCTGACGGCCGCAGATTCACTCGATTATTTCCAGTATTCCGCAGGCTGGGGAGGCAAAGCGGTCGTTGTGCCCGACACTGGTCTGCAGATGGGGGGAGGCAACACGACTGCCATGGCGTGGCCGAAGAAACATCTTGGCGACCGATACCGCGTGCAATTTGAGGCGAAGTTCAATGATCGCGGCTCCGTGATCTGCATCCTGAACGGTCCCGGATACGGTTGCTGTGGTAATTCAGGTTACAAGGGCTATCTCAGTCGGACAGAGTTCGCACTCGAACGTGAAGGGGAGCGCATTCAGACGGTCAAGCTGCCCAAGGAGACTGTCGCCAACGAATGGGTGACTCTGCAATTCGATGTGGATGCCGGCAGGATCACGACAAAGGTCAACGACTCACCACTTGAACCGTGTGTCGATTCCAAACCGCTGTCCGGACCGCTGCACGGTTGGTTCGGACTGGCCGACGCGGGAAGCCAGGGGGGCACCGTGGTCTACCGCAACCTACGACTCTGGTCGACCACCGCGGATGCGCAACGACGACCGCAATTCACGCCGATGCTCACCGAACAGCCGCTCGCGAATGGCAAGCTGCTCTACGAGCTCAACATCAGCGGCACGAACTTGGGACCGGAATGGTGGAAATCGGATCCGGGCTGGGTCACCGCCGAAGACCGCGCTTTCGTCCTGTCCGGCGAAGGCACCACCCATCGCCAAGCGGTGATCCTCAATCACCCCCTCATGGATTCAGTGGCTTGCGAAATTGAATTTGAATATCCGACGGACGCAGCGTTGGGCTGCCAGCTGATGCTCTTGTTCGCCAAACAAGTTCCCCAATCATTCGCCGTTTGCGATGCGGGTTGGCTCGCCTCCCTAACCAGTCACGGCGCGGCGGACGTCTGGTGGCATCGTGGTCCGAAGGATTCTCACGAGTGGGGCGGCTTTTTTACCAAGGCGCCACTGATTGCGAACACTCCCAACTACGCACCTGTTCCCAGGCGAAAGTACGTTGCCCGCATCGAGACGGTCGACGACGAGCTTCGTCTGTTCTTGGACGGGGGCCTCGTCTTGAAGGCCACGCGACCCGACGGTGACGCGTCTTCGGCGAATCCCTTGTTTTTCGGGCTGAGTCAGTTCATCACGCGGACGAGGATCCATGCCATCCGCGTTTATCAGCTTGAGGTCAAAGAGTTGACCGGGCCACCGGATCTGTCGGCAAGTCCGCCGGAGTACCCTGGGCCGCTGGTGTTCGACCATTCCCTTTCGAAGACCGACACGCTCGAACGGTTTGGAAGCTATTCCGGGGGCGGGGTTGTCGTTGTTCCCGGCACCGGTCTGAGGCTTGGCGGCGGACACAGCGCAGCCATTGCCTGGCCGAAACCATTCCTGGGCGACGAATACCGCATACGACTGGAGGCAAAGATCAAACATAACTGGGTGGGGCTGATCATGAACGGTCCCGGATACGGAAATAGCCAATCCACCGGCTACTGGTGCGGTTTCGATGAAAAGACCGTCCTGCTCGCTCGGGAAGGGGTCTTGGCCCAGACGAAGCCGCTGCCGAAGCCCCTGGTTCTTGGCGAATGGGCCACGCTGCAAGCGGATGTCCGGAGAGGTCAAATCGTGATTACCGTGAACGACGTTCAAGTCACTCAATTCTCCGACGCCGAACCGCTTGGCGGGCCATTACACGGATGGTTTGGATTCAGCGGGGGTGTGTCCGACTGGCGCAATTTACAGATTTGGACGACCGCGAAAGACACGGGGCGTGAGCGACAACTTACGCTGTCACCAACTGAGCGACCGAGTCCCAACGGCGATTTGCTTTATGAACTGAAGCTCGCCGGCGCTCGGGAGCTGAGCTCCGAGTGGTGGCAATCGATTCCGAAGGCGGTGGAGGTGAAGGATTCGGGATTGGTGCTTTCCAGCACAGGCCACACCCCGCCTGTCCTGGTGCTTAAAAAACCGCTGAGTCCCAACGTTGCCTGCGAAATCGAGTTCGAATTCGGAACGCCCTATGCAGTTGGCTTCACCGCCATGCTCTGGTCGGCGAAGAAAGCCCCCCAATCGGCACAAGAGTGCGAAGCTGGCTGTCTCGTATATTTGCCAACCAATGGCAGCAACTATAACAACGGGCAAGGCGGAGGCCGGTACGCGCTCCAATGGCACAACGGACCGGAAGCGGCCGCTGAGAATTACCTGAAAACCCGTGCTCAATACAATTACTTCACACCTTACCACGTCCCGATCGCCGAACGAAAGTACCTCGCGCGGATCGAAATGAATCGCGAGGGAGTCCGCCTATTCATGGACGGCGGTTTGCTGTTTACGGCTCGACGGCCGAACAGCCTACCGGACTTGCCAGTGTTTCTCGGCGTGCAACAACACGGCGGAGGCGTTGGCGCCCTGAAAATACACTCCCTCCGAGTTCATCGCCTGGCGGACCAGGAGACCGCTACACCGCAGGCCGTCACGAACCCAGATCGGCGTGCTGCGGAGTGGGCGATTCGTGTCGGGGGAATGGTCACGAATTTGGACGGCCGAGCGTACGAGAATAACAAGATTGAGAACCTGCCGAACCGGCCGTTCAAGATTCATGGCATCAATCTTTCGAAGTGTCGCGAAGTCAACGACGCGGGACTTACTAATCTGCGGGGCCTCACCGACCTGCGAGAATTATGGCTCAACCAGACTGCGATTGACGGACCGGGTCTCGAAAACTTGAAGGGTATGTCTCGTCTGGAGTTTCTCGATCTCACAGAGACGAGGGTTGGGGACACCGGCTTGCAACTCCTCAAGGGGCTGCCGGCTTTGAAATGGCTACGTGTTCCGGAGGCCGGCGTGACCGATCGCGGCCTTGAATACCTGAAGGGACTGCCGAACCTCAAATTGCTTGCGCTTAACGGAAACCACATTACGGATGAAGGGATGCCGACTCTGTCTGAACTTCAAAACTTGGAGGGGCTCGATCTGACCCATACCAAGGTGACGGATGCCGGGCTGAAGCATCTTCAAAAGATGCCAAAGCTGAGTGAATTGATCTTGTGGGGGACGAAAATTACCAACGCGGGCCTGAAGGAGCTCGCACCCATCAAGACACTGACCGATCTCAGTCTGGAGCAAACCGCGATCACGAACGATGACTTGGCAGAACTCCAGGCGTTCAAGAATTTGACGTTCCTCAACGTACGAAACGCCAGTGCGCTCAGCGACGAGGGACTCAAATACCTCGAATCGGTGAAGAGCTTGAAACGTCTCAAGGCAGACGGCACGAAGATGACCGAAGCCGGTCTCCGGAAGCTCAAGGAGGCGCTGCCTGACCTCGACATCGAAGGGCTCCCACCCAAGTCCGATTGACCCTTAGGAGTACTCCTTTGGGAGTGCTCCGGCTTGACGGAGCTTTTTGATCACGGCCGAGCCGCTTTCTTTTTCTCGGAACCTGCGGATTGCGTGTCACCCAACGTCCGGATTTGCCGCTGACGAGACATAAGTTTAGAAATTCGTGCGATCGTACGGCACGACCATTGTGTTCGCGCGGAAGAGGGAAGCTCTCATGACCGATACTTTGCAAGACTTGGCCGTGGCCGAAAAGTTTGACGAGATCTGCGACCAGTTTGAACGCGAGGTTCGCGGCGGTGGTTCGCCCCGAATCGAGACGCTCTTGTCCGCGGTGTCGGAGTCGCAGCGGCCGGCTTTGTTGCAGGCGCTGCTGGCGTTGGAGTTGGAACTGCTCGCGAAGGCAGGGCGAACTCCCGATCCGCAGCAATACCACGAGCGGTTTCCCGATCACGCCGGCTTGGTGGACGAGGCGTACGCATCGATTTGCCAAGCAGCACCGACTTCCGGCATACCGACGTCACCGAAATCGTCTGAGTCCATTCGTAGCTCGATGGCTTCCGTGGATACGTCGCAAGGCGGGAGCCAGCGAGCTGTCTCGTCCCACGAAGCGTTGAAGAAGCTCGGGCGGTTTGAGATTCGGCAGGAGTTGGGCCGCGGCGCGTTTGGGACGGTCTACCGCGCTTACGATCCGCAGTTGGATCGCGAGGTGGCGATCAAGGTGCCTCAAGAGAAA
>CAYSHJ010001299.1:0-28936 GCA_964430385.1 uncultured Planctomycetaceae bacterium | reverse complement strand
AATCACACCGACTCGCGCGGTCCATCGCCCCGCAGCTTGGCTCTCTGAGGGCAGCGGACGGTTTCGCAGCCGGACGCTTGAGAGTTCGGTTTCTCTCGCGACGTCCGAAGTCTCACGACATCGGCTACTCTGAATCGCACGCTGAACTTGCTGCATGATGCGCCGCGTCGTCGCCTCCGTGAGCGGCTCGGCATCAGTTGTGTCCAGCGTGGCGGCGATGTCCGCATCAGACTCCGGCTGATCCAGTTCGCGCAGTGCCGCGGCGATGCGGTTGCGAAAGAGGTCGTCCGACAAACGATCTTGATTCAATGGATCGCTCATGGCTTTGCTTCCTCAAAGAGCCCGCGTTGTTCAATCTCACGCCGCAACCGCTCAAGCGCCCGACGGCGATACACCCGCACGGTCGAGGGCGGGATGCCCAGCTCGTGGGCCAAGTCGTGACTCGCGACGACACCGTCGCGCGAGTCCGCATCGGCCAGTACGATGCGTCGTTGATTCTCCGGCAGCAGCGCGAGCAACTCGCGCAGTTGTTCCGGTGGAACACGCAGCGTCGGCGAGTCACCGTCCTCCGAACCAGTATCCGATTCGCCTTCCGGCGGACGACGATCAATCACCTCGGCGAGCCGCGTCGGTTCGGTGCTCAATTCCAACTGCCGAGCTTTGTGCCACCCATGTTTCAAAACATCCCGAGCCATGTTTTCGGCGATGCGAAAGAACCAAACGCGGAGCGACGCCAGTGTCGGATCAAACCGTGCGCGGTGTTGCCAAATCCGAAACAAAGCCGCCGCCAAGATATCTTCAAAGTCGGTTGCGGTAAGCGGTCCGATAAATCGTTGACTGAGCAACGTCAGGATCGGCGGCCCATGCGTGCGCAAGATCACCTCCAAGACATCTTCATCCCCGGCTCGCAGCCGCGCACCGAGATCCGGAGAAGAATTGCTGCGAGTCATGTCGCATCCGTTGATCGAAGGAAGTACCCGGTCGCGCCACTTCGGCCAGCCACACACACACACATACGCGAGCCCGTTACACGCGCGGCCGAGGATCGTTCACGGTGAGTGGGAGGCAGATCAAGGGGGAAGGTACAATCGCCGCGAACGGCCGGCGGGGTGATTGGCCCTTTCCGCTTTGATTTCCCAAAGATTCTCAGAGTCCTGATGACACACATCGTCGTAGCTGCGGTGGGGTTGTTGAGAGTCTTCGGTTGTCAATCATGCGCGCCGTGCGCGCGATACATAGCCGAGTCGCTCCGCGACTTGGATCGGCGTCGCGGAGCGACGCCGCTACGTTGCGGGTGAAGCCCGCGTTAAGGCAAGAAGCACGAATTGATTGACCCAAAGTAGCCGCGGTCGCAGGCTCTGGAGAACCGAATGCCTCGAATCGTCATTGCGGAATGCAAACAGGAAGTCTCGTCGTTCAACCCGGCGCCGAGTCACTTCGAGGACTTTCGAATCGTGCGCGGAGCGGCGTTGCTCAACCATCACCGCCGAGTGCGCGAAGAGGTCGGCGGGGCCTTGAGCATTTTTGATGCGGACAGCCAAGTGGAACTCGTGCCGGCATTTGGCGCGAGTGCCAATACCTCGGGTGGGGTGCTCGCGGCAGACAGTTTTCAGCGGCTGTGCGATGACTTCCTCGGCTGTCTGGCGGATGCGAGCAAGTCCGGTACAGGCTCGGTGAATGCCGCGTACTTCTCACTGCACGGTGCGATGCAGGCTGAGAACGAGAACGATCCCGAAGGATTCTTGCTTCAAGAAGCACGTCGCATCCTGGGTGAAAACATTCCGCTCGTGGTGTCGCTCGATCTGCACGGCGTGCTAACGGATCGGATGCTTGAACACAGCGACGCGGTGGTGGCTTATCACACTTATCCGCACGTCGATTTCTTTCAGACCGGAGCACGGGCGGCGAATTTGCTCATGAAGATTCTGACCCGCGGCGCGCGACCGGTGACGGCGCGAGTCAAGATTCCGGCGCTCGTACGCGGCGACGAACTCATCACCGATACCGGCTCGATCGGCGAGTGCATCCGGCTGGCTCAACGGATCGAGGCCAGTGATGCCGGTCTCTCGGCGGGAGTCATGTGGGGCAACCCCTTCACCGATGTTCCTGAGCTGCGCACCAACAGCTTTGTCGTCATGGACGGCGAAGAGGCGGCCGCGCGGCGTCAGGCGATCGAACTGGCCAACCTCTTTTGGAAGCATCACGAGAAGATGCAGGTGCCGTTGACAAGCCTTGCCGACAGTGTGCGTCTGGCGGTGGAGATCACGGCAGGAACTGTCGTGATGATGGATGCCGCGGACGCCACCAGTTCCGGCGCGTCGGGCGACAGCAATGCGATCATCCGAGAAGTGCTCCGTCAGGAATACCGCGGCCGGGTGCTGGCTCCGATCGTTGATCCCGCTACGGTGCGACAAGCCTTCGCGGCCGGTGTCGGCGCGGCCATCCGCACGCAAATCGGTGGAGCGATCGATCCCGCGCGGTTTCAGCCACTCGAACTAAACGCGCGCGTGAAACTCCTCTCGGACGGCAAGTTCCGCAGCGAGTCGTTCGGCTGGCCGTGGGATTCGGGCGATACCGCTGTGCTCGAAGCGGACAATCTCACGCTGGTCGTGGGGACTCGACCAGTCAGCCTGTTCGATCGGTCGTGGTTCTATGCCAACGGGCAAGACCCTCGGCACTTCCACCTCGTCGTGGTAAAGTCGCCGCATTGCGAGCATCACATGTTCGCCGATTGGTGCGCCAAACTCATCAATGTCGACGCCCCAGGTTCGACGAGCGCGAACCTGAGGAGTCTCGGCCATACGAAGTGCCAGCGACCCATCTTCCCACTCGACAATTCGGTCAGCTTCACGCATTCTGCGGATCTGTTTCGTCGCAGATGATGCAGATGATGAGGCCGCGATCCCGACCCATCCCCTGACCGACTTAAGTTGGCGCATCGTTGTGTGGATTCATTCCCGATACAATACGTCTTTTTCGAGCTTCGCCCTATCGAAAGCCGCATTGTTGGAAGTTCCGGAATCATGACGCACGAGAAATCGGTTTCGCTTTCGATGCTTCGCGTAGTACTTGGAACGTTGCTGTTAACCATTTTTGTTCCGGGCGGGAGGACGTTTGCCCAGCAGAAACCGGCGGCTCCGAACGGTGCCGTGACGGATGAGGCAGCTTTCCAGGAGCGTGTGCAGCCTCTGCTTCAGAAATACTGTGTGCGTTGCCACAACGCGGACAACATGGAGTCGGGCATTCGCGTTGACCAACTGACTGCCGCACTGGAGGACAGGCAGCTTCCTCTCTGGAAGGCCATTTTGAAACAAGTGGCCGACGGAGCCATGCCGCCTGAGAATGAACCTCAGCCCACGGCCGAGCAGCGCAAGTTGCTCACCGAGTGGATCATGCGAGCCATGACTGCGGCCCGATCTCGCCCGTCACCAAAAAATGGTTCGGTGCGGCGGCTGACAGTGGCGCAGTATCGGAACACGCTCAGGGAACTGTTGGGGTTGCAGGAGGATCTCACAGATGCGTTGCCGCCGGATGGCATTTCCAAGGACGGGTTTGCCAACAATGGGCAGACGATGGTGTTGTCTCCACTGCAAGTCGAGTCCTACTTCGACATCGCCGAGAAGGCGCTTGACCTGTGCATCGTGGATGAAAGCACGAAGCCGGTGGTTCAGAACTTTCGCATGGATTTCGGAGCCTCGATCAACCCGCAGCCATGTCCCGACAATCTGGTTTTGGGGGCTCTCAATGCTCTGCTGGACAACGCGGACTTCGTGGTGACTGAGCTGAAGCCGTCGAAGCCGTTTGACTATCAACCGTTTGCCATGCGCACCAACTACGAGTTCATCGAAGGCTATGCCGGGAACGACACGGTCCGCGGCTGGAGGAAATTCGACAGCATCTATCACTCGGTCTTCGCTTGCGTGCGCGGGACGCCGGGGTATCCGAAAGGGGAAGCTCACCAGGCCATCGCGAGCGGCCTGCTGTTGCGGCCGGCGATTCCCAGTCCGGAGATCTTCGGTCTGTCGAACACCTACGGGCCAATGGCGAATTTCAAAATCTCATTACGCGAGTTGCCGGAGCAGGGGAACTTCCGCGTCACGGTGAAGGCCGCTCGCTACGACGACGCATTGCTGCTGGATGCTGGTGCTCCTGTGAGCGGCACGGCGCTAGCCGCCGGTCAGCAGAAAACACCGGCGGCTAGCGCCGTGCCGCTCACGGAAACGAATGCGGCCGACAGTCCCCCATCAGCAATCGTTGCCCAGTTGTCGGCTGCACCCGAAGCAACAATCACGATTCCGCGCGATGGGATCTATCAGGTCGACGTGCATTGCTCGGCGGGAAAATCGCCGGGGCTGTTGTCGTTGGAATTGGGCGAGCGGCGATTTGCGGGGCAGCTCATGGAACCCAATCCCACTCCGGCTCCAGAAAAAGACGCGAAGGCTCCCGATCAACAGACGGCCTTCCTGATCGTGCGGTTGCCGGCGGGTGAGCTGAAGCTGAAAGCGCGATACGGAGACAACACTCGGCTGCGGCGTATCGTCTTCAGCCGATTGAGCGACGACAGCGAGTTGGCTCAACGATTCAAGACGTTCGAGCAACGATCGCCATCGCTGGGCGTTTATCTCGGCTTGCGTCGCGACTGCGGCAGTACATTGACGCCAGTGGGTGGGCCTCGGCCGATCTCGAACGGTGAACTTCAAGAGTTCGTGTTCGAGGGGGCGATCAACGATTTTCCGACGCCCGACGTGGAGAAGGACAACGTCAATTATCTGGCCGGTATTCGCGAGATCGGGGTGCGCAGTGAATACACCGACGGCCGCGACATGCCTCGGCTGCTCGTGCGATCGGTCGAGTTCGAGGGGCCGTTCTATGAGTCGTGGCCGCCGGTGACTCATCGCAACATCTTCATCGAGTCGCCTGTAGGACGGGCACTCTTGCCCGTCTTGCCGCGCGAAAAAGAGACGGGCAAGAGTGCCCATCCTACTTACGCTCAGGAAGTGATCCGCTCGTTCGCCACGCGGGCCTTTCGTCGACCGGTCACGGCCGCTGAATTGGAAACGACCCTCGGCGTCTGGAAGAGCTCGTTCGCCGACAAGGGAGACGCGCGGCAAAGCATCAAAGACGCGCTGCTCGTCGTGCTGACGTCGCCTCAGTTCTTATTCCTGATCGAGAACAGCAGCAGCCCGGCCGCCGAGGATCTCGATTCCTACGAGCTGGCCTCGAAGCTGTCTTACTTTCTGTGGAACTCACCGCCGGACCAGCGACTGCTCGACCTGGCCGCGGAGAACGCCTTGCATCAGTCGCTGGATGCGGAGATCGAGCGGATGATTCGCGACCCGCGTTTTGGGCAATTCGTCAGCGAGTTCGCGTCGCAGTGGTTGAGTCTCGACAAGTTCGATGTCGTCGCGGTTGATGCTCAGCGATACCCGAAGCTCACCCGCGACACGAAGACACAGTTGAGGCAGGAGCCGATCCAGTTTCTGCGCTACTTGATCGAACAAAACCTGCCGCTGCACAACGTGGTTCAATCGGACTTCCTCGTGGCGAACGAAGTCGTCGCGAGCTACTACGGCTTGGCCGACCGCACGGAAAGCGGATTCCGGTTTGTCCCGATCAAGCATGAGAACGAGAACCTGGGAGGCGTGCTGACTCAGGCCGGCATTCTGGCGGGGCTGTCCGATGGCCGGGAATCCAACCCGATCAAACGGGGAGCCTGGGTGGCTCGCAAGATCATTGCCGAACCACCCGACGATCCGCCACCGAACGTGCCGCAGCTCAAGGAGGACGACGGCGTGAAGCTGACTCTCCGCGAGAAACTGGAGCGTCATCGCAACCAGAAAGGCTGCGCGAAATGTCACTCCGGCATCGACCCGTGGGGGATTCCGTTTGAATTGTTCGACGCCGGCGGCCTGTGGAAGACAACGCCCGGCACGGATGCTCGTTCAACCCTTCCCGATGGCACCGAGGTCCAAGACCTGAATGGCCTAAAGGCTTACCTCGCCAAGGACCGAATCGACCAAGTAGCCTTCAGCTTCCTGAAGCACGCCGCCTGCTACGCCGTCGGCCGCAGCCTGACCTACAACGAACTCGTGTTCCTCCAAGAACACGGCGTCCAACTGCGATCCAACGATTACCGCATACAAGAGTTGCTCCGGTTTGTCATCAAGAGCGATTTGTTTTTGAAGAAGTAGGCGGGCGAGCCAGTCGGCGTCGCGGTCGAGAATAAGTTGGCAATGTGTGTTGGATGGGAACGGTGCGTCGAAATCTCCAAAAGGATTGACATCCGTTTTCAACCCGGAGGGTTGTCAGCAATTAGCCGGGGGTTGAGCGTAGCGATACCCCCGTGTTGGTTTGTTTGTGAGTTTGCATCCCAGAGGGATGCCAGCCAGCTCACCCTCTGTTGGCTGGCATCCCTCCGGGATGCGAAATCGGTCGTGACCGGTAACCGATGGTGCGCCTGCGGCGACCACCGGCTAATGGCTGCCAAGCCTCCGGCTTGAGAACACCGGTTTCCTGAAGCACGCCGTCTGTTAAGCTGTCGGCCGCAGCCTGATTGACGACGAACTCACTGTTCGGCCTCACCAACCATGAAGAAAATCCGAGCCTTCGCAAACGAACTTAACAAGAAGTCTGAGCGGTATCAGATTGGTGGGCTTCAGAACCTTCGCAAAGAGATCAAGGGATTTGTTCGCCGCCCTGGTAGCTCGATCTTCAGTGACCAAACAATCTTCGACGGTTACGCGTTTCATTACGGCGGGCGATCCGAGCTACAGTTCAACATCGGATTCGACGGCTCCGAAGGTGCTGCGCTGCGACACGGAATTGCGTTCTCATTTGAAACAGGTCCATCGTTGCACGACATTGATGTTCTCCGGCCCAAAGTACGCCTCTTCAACGAGTTTCTCGACCTTTACCCAAACAAATACTCTCGAATGAAAATGTGGCATTGGGATGCCAACGGTCGAAGCACCGATTACGCACCGTCTGCGATTCCCGGAGACCGTATTAAAAACGGAGTGTTTATATTCCTTGGGCTACTCGATCCGCTCGCGAAGGTCGATACCGATCAAATCCTTCGAGACTTCGATGACCTGCTTCCGCTCTACAAATATGTCGAGAGCAACGGTGCGGCGGAGCCGGTTCCTGATGTTGAGATGTCGGCGTTTGAATTCAAACACGGTTGCACAGTCAAGAAACTCAAAGCTACCGCCCACAAGAAGGGCGATCCCGTGGACGTGGCATTACGCCACAATTCCCTTCAACTGAAGCTCTATGAATTGTTGGTTGCAGAATTTGGTCACAAGAATGTCGGGACCGAACTCCCAACCGGCAATGGCACCCGTATTGATGTGGTGGTCAAACACGCGAAAGGATTCTGGTTCTACGAAATCAAAACGTACTACTCACCCCGCGCTTGCATTCGTGATGCTCTTGGCCAACTGCTCGAATACTCGCATTGGCCTAACGGCATTGAGATGGATGCGCGTTCGAGTTCGGTCTTGCCGTTCGATTCGCTGCATGAAAGAATGCGGCCATGGAACTGACTCTCAAACAACATGAAACTCTCGCCAGCGGTGGCAACGTTCGATTGACCGTGGATGGTCTCGATTGCGTTGTTCTGCGCTCGGATATTTTTGAGCGGGTCTCCAAGATCCTCGGCGAAGACTGGACTCACGACGAAATGCGTCTGGCTCTCGCTCGTTCTTCGGAAGGGAACGGCTGGGACGAACCTGAGATGGCCGTTTACGATCAAATCCAATGAAGCGCAGCGACGTTGTCATCGTTGATGTGGCCTACGTCGGTGCTCCGGGCAGCAAACGGCGGCCCGCTCTCGTCGTCCAAAACGACGTTCTGAATTCCGCGATCCGCGAGACGATCATCGTGGCCATCACTTCAAATCTCTCCAACGTCCATCAGCCCGATCAACTCTTGATCGACATCGCGACGGCTGATGGAACGGCAACGGGTTTGAGCATGAACTCGGCCGTTCGGTGCAACCGCCTGCACACGATCCCTCAATCGGACGTGCGGCAAGTCATCGGTTCTCTCTCGGCAGCTCTGATGACAAAGGTTGAGACTTGCCTGAAATCGGCGTTGGGTATCTCTTAAACGGCCAGGGGGAAACGAAAATGTCCGCGACTCGAATTCAACTTGATCGTCGTGCGGTGCTCAAAGGTTTGGCGGGGGTCACGCTGGCTCTGCCGTTGTTGGAGGCGATGGGGAAGGAAGTCGTGGCGAAAACTCCGCGGCGGTTCTGTGCGATGTACACGGCCAACGGCATGTCGTTGCCGAATCCGAAACACGGGATCGACGAATGGAGCTGGTTCCCCAAAACCGAAGGCCGCGCGTTCGAGTTCGGCAAATCGACCGAGCCGCTGCGGCCCTTCCGCGAACAGCTCAGCTTTCTGGGGGGCTTGCAGCATCCGAACGGGACCAAGGCCGACCCGCATCTCTGCTCGGACATGTGGCTGACCGGTGCTCCGCTGCACAATCCGAAGCCGGGCATGTTCAACTCGGTGGCGCTCGATCAGGTCGTGGCCTTGCACACGAAGCAGTTCTGCCGACAACCGTCGCTGGTGCTGTCGATCGACGCGGGCGTCGGCTTTTTGTCGCGCACGGGGACGATCTCGTACAACCTCGAAGGGAAGCCGATCCCCGCCGAGAACAATCCGCGTCGCGTGTTCGATCGCCTGTTTCGAGGCGACCGGGCGTCGCTCGCCACGCAGCGCGAGCAACTCCAGAGACGCATCAAGCTGGTGGACGCCGTGCTCGAAAGTTCCAAGTCGCTCAACAAGCAGCTTGGCCAATCCGACCGGGAGAAGATGGACCAGTACCTCACGTCGTTGGATGAAATCGAGTCCCGGCTGAGGGCCTCGGAGAAATGGATCGACATCCCGTTGAAGACGCAGGATTACTCGCACCTGAATCTCGACGCGACGTCCGAGGGCGAGCCGGCCGAATACTACCGCAACATGTTCGACCTGATCGCGCTGGCGTTCGACGCGGACATTACACGCTCCGTCGCGTTCATGCTCAATCGCGAAGACGGCATGGGCATCAGCGACACGTTTCCGCTGAAGCTGGGCTTGAGCCGGACTCACCACAACTTGTCGCACGCCGAGGACAAAGAGGGCCAACTCGACTTCGCCAAATACGACCTGTTCCTCAGCCAGCAACTGGCGTACTTCCTGCAGCGGCTCCAGCAATACCAGGACGTCAACGGCAGCGTTCTGGACAACACGATCTTGCTGTTCGGCAGCGGCGCGAGCACCACACACAACCCCACCAATCTTCCCACGCTGATTGCAGGCGGGGCCAACATGGGGCTAAAGCACGGTGCGCACTGGCGCAAGCCGAACACGCCGATGTCGAACGCCTACCTGAGCATCTTGCAGTCGATGAAGATCGAGGAAAACTCATTCTCCGACAGCACCGGGACGCTTCCCGATTCGATCTTCTCGGCCGTCTAGAGCGTTTCCATTCTCAATCTTCACCACAACGGCTGTGACTTTCCCAATTCAACGCTCCAGGGTTTGATATCGAAACTTCGTCACTCGCTCACATGCTCAATTCGTCGACACAAACAATTCATCGACAGGTTCGCCGTCGCTGACACGGAAGCTGAAGCCGTCCGGACCGAACCGGGTGTCGGGTGGAATTCCCAAAGCGTGAAACAGAGTGGCCCCAAACAACTCTGGTGAGACGGGATGATCTTTCACATAGGCTCCCTGACGGTCGGAAGCTCCGTAAACCGCACCGCCGCGGATTCCGGCTCCGGCCATGAGGGCTGAGTAGCAGGCGGGCCAGTGGTCACGTCCGTTGTAAGCAATTCGCGGACTGCGTCCGAACTCACCCACCATGACCACCAACGTATCTTCCAACAGACCGCGTTGACGCAAGTCTTCCAGCAAGGCGGACACGGCTTCATCGACGCGCGGCAACGCCCAACTCAGCCCGTAGGCTCCCGTGCCGAAACTGCTGCCCAGCCCCGAACCTTCACCGTGCATGTCCCAGGTCTGAACGTTGCGAAACTTCTCGCCAGGCGGCGTTCCCGCCCAGGCCGTGACACTCACCAGACGAACGCCGGCTTCAATCAGACGTCGGGCCATTAGTAGATTCTGGCCCAACGGATGGCGACCGTAATGGTCGCGAAGCGTTGCGGGTTCCTGTTCCAAATCGAACCCTTGTCGCGCGGCGGGACCGCTGATGAGGTCGAACGCCTTGGTCTGAAATTCGCAAAACGAATTGGTGATCGGGCGACGAGATAATTCCTGGCCAGACTCGATACCGTTCAATAAACCCCGCCGAGTCACGAGTCGCTGACCGGAAACTTCCACCGGGGAATCGAATGACTTCATCCGAAACCCAGGAGACGCCGGGTTGTCTTCGTCCGTTCCAACACGCAATGGTCCAAAGGCAGTCCCTAAAAACCCGCCGGACAGGTAGCGCGGTTGAACATCCCCGGCAAGGTTCTGCAGCCAGACGTAACTCGGCATGTTGACCGTGGCCGGTTTCAGTTTGCTGAGCACGGAACCAAAATACGGCGTGGCTTCCGTCGGCTGCGAATGCCCTGTCATGCAGACATGCATGCCTCCGTCATGACCGGCATTTCCGTGCGTCATGGAGCGGATGAGGGTGAACTGGTCGGCGATGCGAGATAACCGTGGCAACAGCTCGCAGATCTGCATGCCGGGAACCGCTGAAGCAATCGGTTGGTAAGGCCCGCGGATCTCGGCAGGAGCCTCCGGCTTCAGATCCAGACTGTCGAGATGGCTGGCACCTCCGTACTGGACCACGAAAATGCAGGATCGCGGACGAGTCTTGAGCTGCGTCTCTGCCTGCAGAAGTTGGGGCAGCGTGAATCCCAACATACCCAATCCGCCGAGCTGCAATAGATTGCGTCGACTCAATTCAAGGCGGGATGGGTTCATCAAAGTCTCCCTCACGTGCAAATTTCACTGTTTTCACTGTCTGCAATCCTAATCCAGCTTTCGCGGGATCGATACCGTCAACCAACGGCGGCATTAGCACGTGGCTGCAAACCGCGAGTTGACGGCTCGTCCCGAATTGGCCCGGATCGCCGAACGCCACGGTCGGACCGTGAATTGGAGCGTGAAGACGTCGCGCGGATCGAGCATCTGGCCGTCCGCTGAAGCTGCGCTCCGACCTTGCGGCGAGGGCCGAGGGTGGAACGGCGAATGCCGCGGGGGTATGCTGTGTGCCTACCGGGGAAATGTCTCAGGTGCGCGGGCGGTGTCCTGTCGGATAGGCGATCAACACGATCAGGAGAGTCATCATGTCGAAAAAGGCAACGCAGCTTCCTCGACGTCGGTTTTTGAAGACCGCACTTTCGGCGGCTGGTGCCGCAGTGCTGGCACCCACGATCATTCCCAGCTCGGCCCTGGGCCTGGACGGTGCCGTCGCCCCGAGCGAGCGAATTATCGTCGGAGGCATCGGCATCGGAAACCGGGGAACTTATGACCTCGGCTGCTTCCTGGAGCAAAGTGATGTGCAGTTCGCGGCGGTTTGCGACGTGAAGGAGTCGCGCCGCGTGGCGGTCAAGAAGATTGCCGACACCAAGTATGGAAATGAGAACTGCGAGACCTATCGTGACTTTCGCGAACTGCTGGACCGCAGCGATATCGATGCCGTGCTGATCGCCACGGGACCGAACTGGCATGCGACGGCCGCGATGACCGCGGCCAAGGCCGGCAAGGACATGTACTGCGAGAAGCCCGTCACGAAGAACATCTCCCAAAGCCTGATTCTGGCCGAAACGATGCGTCGCACGGGGCGAGTGTTTCAGGCCGGCACTCAGCGCCGGAATCTGCCGCACTTCGCGTTCGCCTGTGAACTGGCTCGAACCGGCAAGCTCGGCAAGCTCCAGAAAGTCTTTGCCCATCCGGCGGGGATGCAAGCCCTGATGAGTGGCTGGTTGCTCCCGGAGCCTGAGCCCAACAAAGAGGTCGTCGACTGGGACATGTACCTCGGGCCGGCTGCCTGGCGGCCGTTCAATCCGAAGCTGCTTGACGGCTTCAATTTTGAAAAGGGTGGTGGGTTTGTCGGCGCGTTTTCGGGAGGCGGCGTCCTCGAATGGGGCTCGCATTGCGTGGACCTCTGCCAATGGGCCGTCGGAGATTGTCCGCCTCCGGTCGAGTACAACGCGCCAATGGACGGAGAGTTGGTCGCACGCTACGAGAACGGCGTGGAGTTGATCTTCCGCGAGACCGGCTGGATTCCCCTAGGCTCATGCCCAGTGAGGTTCGAGGGCGAGACGGGCTGGGTCGAAGCGGGCGACAGCGGCAAAATGGTGTTGAGTTCGCCAGCCTTGCTCGCTGGCAGAACGGTCGCCGAGATCGGCGGCTATCCGGCGACCTTCCACGTTCGCGACTTCCTCGACTGTGTGAAATCGCGCAGTCTGCCGAAAGGCAATGCCGACGCGGCTTGCAACGCGCACATCGCCTGCCATGCAGCGAACATTGCCCTCTACCTGGGACGCCAAGTGAGGTACGACAACAAGACACACGAATTCATCGACGACGAACAGGCCAATCGTTTGCGATCCGAGGCGCTGCGCGAACCGTGGCGGCTGTAACGCCGAGGAATTTGCGAGTGCTCCGGCTCGACGGAGCTTTGAAATTGCCGCAAAGTGGCTTTTTTGGATTGGCCGCGACAACGGAATGATCAGCATTCCAAAGGGCTTGCCCGAAAGTTCCAAAGCTCCGTCGAGCCGGAGCACTCCAAGACGAAACCACTCCGTCCTCAACGTTCAGGACCAATCCCATGAATATGCTCCGACAATTCACCAGCTTACTCGTTGTTCTCTCAGCATTGATTGTCGTGGCCGCCGCGTCGGTCCGGGCTGCAGACGGCTTCACCGCGTCGCCTGAAAAGGAAAAGGAACTGATCGCAATCCTCCGCTCGGAAGCATCGTCGGCGGAGAAAGCGATCGCTTGCAAGCGTCTCGCCATCGACGGTTCGAGTGCGGCGGTTCCCGACTTGGCAAAGCTATTACCCGATGCACAACTGTCTTCGTGGGCGCGAATCGCGTTGGAAGTGATTCCAGGGCCGGCAGCAGACGAAGCGTTGCGAAATGCAGCCGCATCGCTCGAGGGCAGACTCCTGGTTGGCACGATCAATTCGATCGGCGTACGCCGGGATGCCAACGCCGTCGATTCCTTGACGACGCGATTGCATGACAAGGACGCCGAGGTCGCGTCAGCCGCAGCCGTGGCTCTTGGACGCATTGGAAATTCCGCCGCCGCGAAGTCACTTCGAGCATTCTTGGCGACCGCGTCTGTCCAGGTCCGTTCGGCGGTTGCCGAAGGTTGCGTGCTGTGTGCCGAGCGGTTGCACGCCACAGGCAAGTCGGCCGAAGCGGCGGAAATCTACGACGAAGTCCGCAAGGCCGACGTCCCCAAGCAGAGAATCATCGAAGCCACTCGCGGAGCGATTCTCACTCGGAACCAAGATGGCATCCCGCTTTTGCTGGAGCAATTCCGGTCGTCAGACAAGGCGATGTTTCGGCTCGCCTTGAGCACGGCTCGTGAGTTTCCGGGGGCCGAAGTCGACAAGGTTCTCGCGTCCGAGATGGTTCGCACAACTCCGGAACGCGCGGCCTTAATCGTCCAAGCGATGGCCGATCGCCCTGAGACCGTCCTCCTGCCGTCCGTGTTGAAAGCCGCCGGACAAGGCCCCAAGCAAGTTCGATTGTCCGCCATTGGTGCGCTCGGCCGCGTGGGAGACGCTTCGTGTCTTTCGACACTTCTGGAGGCGGCGGTCGATGCCGACGCGGAACTGGCGCAAGCGGCGAAGGGAAGTCTTGCCGAACTTTCGGGTGAGAAAGTGGACGCGCAAATCGTCGCGCTGCTGCCAAAATCCGAAGGGAAAAGTTACCCGCTGCTGATCGAGCTTGTCGGGCAAAGGCGCATCGAAGCCACGCCCGCTCTGCTGAAGGCCTTGGATCATTCCGACAAAGCGATCCGCAGCGCCGCTTTGACCGCCTTGGGGGAGACGGTCGCACTCAAGAACTTGGCGGTGCTGGTCTCGCAGGTCGTGAAACCGAAACATCCCGAGGATGCCGCAGTCGCTCAACAGGCCCTGAAAGCAGCGAGCATCCGCATGCCGGATCGCGAGGCATGCGCCGAAGAGTTGACGATGGCCCTGGAACGCTCGCCGGTTGCGACGAAAATCCTCCTGTTGAAAATCCTGAACGACGTGGGAGGGACGAAGGCCCTGAAGTCAATAGGCGTGGCGGCGAAGGGCGACGATCCCCAACTTCAGGACGTCGCCAGCGAATTGCTCGGCAAATGGAATAGCATGGACGCCGCGCCTGTTCTGTTCGATCTGGCGAAGACGGCGCCGACGGCTCAGTACCGAGTCCGTGCGCTGCGAGGCTACATTGGTCTCGCGCGGAAGTTCGCCATGCCGGAACAAGAGCGTACCGAGATGTTGCAGAAGGCGTTCGACGCTTCCCGTCGGCCCGACGAGCAGAAGGAAGTACTGAAGGTGCTCAAACTCCATCCGAGTACCGAGGGGCTCAAGCTCGCCATCAAAGCCAAGCAAGTTCCTGACCTGAAGGAGGAGGCCACCGAAGCCACGCTGATCATCGCCCAGAAGCTCGGCGGCAAAGGAGTCGACGTGAAGGAACTGCTCACCAAGGCCGGCATCGACAAGGTGAAACTGGAAATCATCAAAGCGGAATACGGCGCCGGGGCCACCCAAAAGGATGTGACCGCTGTGCTCCAGAAGCAGGCGGGCGACTTGCCTCTGATCACGTTGACATCGGCCAGCTACAACGCCAGCTTCGGCGGCGACCCGATACCGGGCAGCGCCAAGCAATTGAAAATCCAGTACCGCATCAACGGCAAAGCCGGCGAGGCTTCCTTCGCGGAGGATGTCCTTATCATTCTTCCCATGCCGAAGTAATCGGCTGCTACCCGTCAGTTGTTTTGGATGCGGGCCACGCGATAGATCCGTCCCGGATGACTCGGGGCCTCATGCGAATAGGCGGCCAGATACGGGTTGTTGCCGTGAGGCGTTAGGTAGTACGGAACGAGATCGCGCGGGAGCAGGCCACTCAGATCCTCCCAATTCCCAGTCTCAGAGTACTTCGTCATTCGTTAGGGACCAAGTTCATTGACCAACACGCGTAGGAACGGCTCGACATCCGTCACCAAGCCGACGCTTTGAAAGGTTCCACGATCCGCGAGCTTCGTGACCGTCGCCGGGTTGATGTCGACACAGACGGTTTTCACCGATGCGGGGAGCAGGTTGCCGACGGCGATCGAGTGCAGCGTCGTGGCGATCATCAAGCAAAACGTCACGCCTGGGACTAGCTCACGCATACGCCGCTGCGACTCCAGCACATCCGTGATCACGTCGGGCAGCGGGCCGTCGTCGCGGATGCTGCCGGCAAGGACGAACGGGACGTTGTGCTGAATGCACTCGAACATGATGCCGCTGGTCAGCACACCTTGTTCGACGGCGTGGCGGATGCTGCCCAATCGTCGGACTCGGTTGACCGATCGCAAGTGATGTTCGTGACCTTCCTCGGTGCTGCCGCCGTGTTCCAGCGAGATACCAAGGCTGGTGCCAAAAAACGATTGTTCGATGTCGTGCGTCGCCAGCGCGTTGCCGGCGAAGAGGACGTTGACGTAGCCCTCGCGAATCATGTGGCTCAGCAGTTCTCGGCTGCCAGTATGTACAACAGCCGGACCGGCGACGACCAGAAGTTTTCCGTGACCCTGTTTCGCGCGTCGCATTTCGGCCGCGATCTCACGCACCGCGAAGTTCTTGGGCTTCTCGCTGCTGACGGTGCTTTTCATGAAGCCGAACGCGGTCAGCTTGTCGCGATCACGCTCTTGCGGCAGCACGCGGATGCCGTGATTCCCGATGACGATGAGTTCGCCCTTGCGGACGTCGGCCATCGGCAGCGTGGCAACGCTTAGGCGAGCGGGGGGCGTCAGCCCCCCGGTTGTCACAGACGTTGGCGAGATGATGTTCGCCTCGACCGGGGGGCTGACGCTTCCCGCTCGCCTGTCGTCACGGACAACCAGCCCGCAATCCATCTCCGGCCGTTCAACGCGATGCCAAATGCCACCGACGCGGACTTGCGTCTCTTGGTTCGTCGAGCAGTAAAACCCCTCGGGGAACGCACCGTCCATGTCGGCCGCCAACCATTGCGCATCTTGAGCATTGACGCGCACGGCCCCATGCTTGCCGATCTCATTCACGATGTGATCAAGCCTTTCTTCCGAGTCCACCGACACCAGCAACCGGCACGCGCTGGGATCTTGTCGCCGCTGACCGACCGAGATTTTCAAGATCTCGAACCGCCCTCCCTGCGACATGATCTCGTCCAGCACCTTCGGCAGCAGCAAACTGTCGATGATGTGCCCGGCGAGTTCGACTTCTTCCGTGAACCCGTGCTGTTTGCCTGAATTGCTCGGCATGGCGAGTCCTTTCGTTTTGCGAACGCTAGGGGAGTGTCCGATCGCGAGAAATCCTATATTCTTCGAGCCGTTCTGTCGTGAGGTCCTTGAGACGAGTCTTTCGAGCCACGCCCTTCGCTGACTCAGGGAGTGCCACCCTGCGCCAATCACGACTTGCGACCGCGTGACGCGAGCCAGCCTTGAAGCGGTGTGATACATTATCGGCGATTAACCGTGTTCCGCTGGTCGTCAGCAATCACTGGTGAGTCGATCGCCACGGAGAAAACATCCTGGCCGACGTCCTGGAAGTGTATCCGACTCACAACCCGCTCAGTTCGCCGGCGCTGTCTCTGGATCGTCTACATGTGCAGTTTGGACCGGGGATCTTCAAGGCCGTCATGATTTCCCCGGCAGATCGCAATCGTTTTCTGGACGAACTCTCCCAAAAATCCGGTTTGAAACGCGAGGGAGATCGACTGGTCAGGATGTAGCCGCCCCAGCGACCTTTTTGAAATTTCCCCACTGGGCTTGCCCCAGTGGCTCGCGGGACTTTGCACTACTTTGTGTTCCGTCGATTTCGAGTCCTGCAGAGCCCCGCGAGCCACACCGACAAGGTGTTTGTCGCGGCGTTTCGGAAGTTGGACTCGTTCGATGCCGGGCAGTCGCACTGCTCGACGTAGTTGCTGACGATTGCCCGGAACCGGTGCCTGCATCCTGTATCGCCTGATGGATCGAGTTCCTGAGTTCCGGCGTGAGCCGCTCCGACTTGTCAGCGGGTGGAGAACTTTGTGGAATGTCGCACTCTCGATGACCTCCCGCCAGCCAGGAAGACCGACATGGCTTTCGACTCACGCTTGGTGGCTGCGACCTTCTTTGCCCTGATTGCGGTCGTGCCGACACTCGTGTTGGCGCAAGCGTCTCCGCAGCAAGATGTGGCGGCGGTCGAGTTTTTCGAGAAGAAGATTCGCCCACTCCTGGCGGATAACTGCTTCAACTGCCATTCGGCCAATACGAATTCGCGGGGAGGGTTGCGAGTCGATGATCGCAACGGGATGATCGCTGGGGGCGAGCACGGAGCGGCGGTCGTGCCGGGTGATCCGGAAAACAGTTTACTCATTAGGGCGGTGCGGCAGACAGACGGCAAGCTCAAGATGCCGCCGATGAAGCAGCTTTCCGAGCAGCAAATCGCCGACTTGAACAAATGGATTCAGGACGGCGCGGTCTGGCCGAAAGTCGAATTCACTCTGCCAAAGGGCGATCCGCATCCGGAATACGAACGGTTGCGGAAAGAGCACTGGGCCTGGCAGCCGCTTCGGGACGTAAAGGCTCCGGCTGTCCGATCAACCGATTGGGCTCGTGATGACATTGACCTATTCATTCAGTTCAAGTTGGAGGAACGGGGACTGTCTGCGGTGGCAGACGCGGACAGGGTGACGCTGATCCGCCGCGTGACGTTTGATTTGACCGGCTTGCCGCCGACGCTGGAAGAGATCGCGGCGTTCGTGAAGGACGATTCGGCGGCGGCGTTCGAGACGGTCGTCGAGCGCCTGTTGGCCGCGGCCACGTTCGGCGAGCGGTGGGGTCGGCACTGGTTGGACGTGGCTCGATATGGCGAGTCGACTGGTTCGGCCCGCAATCTGCCGTACCCGCATGCGTGGCGTTATCGCGACTACGTCATCGACGCCTTCAACAACGACAAGCCCTATAACCAGTTCCTCGGCGAGCAAATTGCCGGCGACCTGCTCCCCGCGAACTCGGAGGCTCAGCGCGACGAGCAGCTCATCGCGACCGGATTCCTGGCGCTCGGCGTGAAGGATGTCAACCAGCGATTCAAGGTCCGCTTTGTCATGGATAACGTCGACGAGCAGATCGACACCGTCAGCCGAGCAGTGTTGGGGCTGACCGCCAGTTGTGCTCGGTGCCACGATCACAAGTTCGATCCGATTCCGCAGGCCGACTATTACGCTCTGGCCGGCATCTTCCGCAGCACGGATCTATGTGCCGGCGTGCGAAACAAAATGGGTGGCGGCGGCCTGGACTACTACGACACCGAGATGCTCTTGAAGCTGGGTTCGCCGAAGTCGGCCGATCCCGATTCGGGGACGAAGCGCGACGAGATCAACAGGGCGCTGGTCGAAGCCCGCGCCGAGTTAAAGACGCTGAATGACAGCAAGGAGGGGAACGAACTCGCGCCCGACGGACGGCAGAAACAAGTCGTCGCGCGCGAGAAAGTCGCGAAGCTGCAAGCCGAGTTGCTCGCGCTCAACGATCCGGCGATGCGCGGGCCGGTCGCGTTTGGAGTGCGCGATTCCAAGACCGTCAGCGACACGGAGATTCGAGTTCGCGGCGAGGCCGAGCAGCTTGGTCCGCTGGTCGCTCGTGGGTTTCTCGGAGTGATTCCGTTCGCCGACCCGCCGCAAGTGAATCCGCAGCAAAGCGGCCGGCTGGAGTTGGCTCAGTGGCTGGCCAGCGAGCGGAATCCGCTCACGTCGCGTGTGATGGCCAATCGCGTGTGGCAACACTTGTTCGGCCAGGGGTTGGTGCTCAGCGTCGATAACTTTGGAGTGACCGGCGACTCGCCGTCGCATCCGGAGTTGCTCGATCATCTGGCTCGGAGGTTCGTTCGCGACGGTTGGTCGGTGAAGAAGCTCGTGCGAGCGGTCGTGTTGACGCGGTCATATCAGCTCGGATCGCAGACCCCCGCGACGAACGTGGCGGCCGATCCCGCGAACCGGCTCGTCTGGCGACATAACCCGCGACGGCTCGATGCCGAGGAGATTCGCGACGCGACGCTGGCGGCGGCCGGAACATTGAATCTCTCTCGGCCAGAGGCTTCGCTGGCGAAGGACTTCAAGGTCACCGAATTGCGAAACAACGGCCCGGAAGCTCAACGCCTGATGAACGGAGCCGTCCGCAGTACACAACGCAGCGTGTATCTGCCGCTCGTGCGAAACATCACGCCGACATCATTGGATGTCTTCGACTTCGCCACTCAGGGCATGGTCACCGGCAGCCGCGATACGACGACCGTCGCGACTCAAGCACTGTATCTCTTGAACGACCCGTTCGTGCGACGGCAGTCGCAAGCGTTCGCCGAGCGACTGCTCAAACAATCGGAACTGAACGACGCAGCGCGAGTCGATCTGGCCTATCAGTTGGCGATGGGACGTACCGCGACGACCGCCGAGATCGAACGCGCCACGAATTATCTGACGGAGTACGCCGCGGCCACGCGCGAGGTGCTGGCACCCAAGCTCGCACAGAGAACTGGCAATCCGGCGAAGAAGGCGGCGGCAACGCAATCGGAAACCACGACCACGAATACGGTCCAGGCGGCGGATGCGGATCAAAACGCCCGCACGGATGATGCGGACAAAGATGAGGCCCTCGAACCAAATGACCCGCAGCACGCCGCGTGGATCAGCTTCTGTCAAGCTCTGCTGGGGAGTGCTGAATTCCGATATGTACGTTAGGCAGGCCACACAGATCAGCCGGAACGCGCTAGCGTCCGGTTCGAGACGAACTCGTTAAACCGGACGCTAGCGCGTTCCGGCTGATGAGGGACACAACGATGCTAAACCCACAAACCGAATTGAACTTTCTAAGCCAGCGAGTGTCGCGTCGCCAGGCGTTGCAGACCAGCAGTGCCGGTTTCGGGTATCTCGCGCTGACGGGACTGCTCGGCCAAGATGCGGCGCGGAATCGCGCCTGGGCGAATCGACCAGCCGACTCTCTGCGTCCGTTGGCTCCCAAGCCGTCGCACTTCGCTGTGAAGGCCAAGCGGATCATCTTCTTGTTCATGGAAGGGGCCGCGTCGCAGCTCGACACCTGGGAATACAAGCCGCAGCTTCAGAAGAACGGCGGCAAGGTCGGACCTGGCGGCGGCACGCTGACCGCGTCCAAGTTCAAGTTCAGCCAGCACGGGCAAACGGGGACTTGGATTTCCGAACTCTTCCCGCACATGACGAAGCACGTCGATGACCTCTGTTTCCTCCGAGCATTGCACACCGACACGCCGGCTCACCCGCAGGCGGTGATTCAGTTGCACACGGGGACGGCGCTGGCGTCGCTGACGCGGCCGTCGATGGGAGCGTGGCTGCTGTACGGCTTGGGGACCGAGAACCAAGACCTGCCCGGCTACGTCACGATCAACCCATCCGCGAACTTCGGCGGAGCGATTAATTTCGGCAGCGCGTTCCTGCCCGCTCACTTTCAAGGGACTCGCATCAATGACGTCGGCTTCGTGCCGAACTTGAAAGCTCGGACGGTGACACCCTTGCAACGCAAGCAGATCGATCTCGTGCAAGCGATGAATCGTGACCTCGCGGCGACTCCCGGCGCGCCGGACCAGCTTGAGGGGGTGATTCAATCCTACGAATTGGCGTTCAAGATGCAGGGCAAGGTTCCGGAGTTACTCGACATCTCGAAGGAGCCGCAATCGGTGCTCGATGCCTACGGCGTGAAGCCCGGCCCGGCGGGAAGCTTCGCGCGGCAATGCCTGATGGCGCGGCGCTTGAGCGAAGCCGGTGTTCGCTTCGTCGAAATCTGCCATCCTGGTTGGGACCAGCACAACAACCTGCATCGCGACCTGATCAAAAATTCCGCCGCCACCGATCAGCCGACCGCCGCACTGTTGGATGATCTCGGTCAGCGCGGTCTCTTGGATGAAACGCTCGTTCTGTTCGGCAGCGAGTTCGGACGCATGCCGACCGCTCAAGGCCCCGACGGCCGCGATCACAACATCACCGGCTATCCGATGTGGCTGGCCGGAGCCGGTGTCAAAAAAGGCTTTTCGTTCGGAGCCACCGACGAATACGGCCTGCACAGCGTCGAAGGCCGGATGCACACCAGCGACCTGCACGCCACGCTGCTGTCGCTGATGGGCCTCGACCACGAGAGCCTGACATACCGCTACGCCGGACGCGACTTCCGACTCACGGACGTTGCCGGCAACGTGGCTCACGACATCTTCGCCTGAACCGGCTGATCTATCGACAAGCGAATCCGAAGCCATCCTGCTGGTATCGGCTGAAAGGATGAAGTTGGATACGATCAAACCGCTGAATGCGGAAGTCATGTTCGCCATCACAACTTGCTCATTGAGTTCGTCCAGAAGGAGCCACTAGAGTATTCGCGTTGGTTGTTGCTTTGAAGAGGTCGATTCATGCTTCCAGTGACATTTCCATCGAGTACCGAATCGCTTCGACGGCAGCTCGCCGACGAACTGAATTTGACACCCGATGAACGTTTGCGAGCGGTTTGCGACTTGCTCGCCACCGTGTCGGCGATGAACCCAGCGGAAGATGTGTTCGGATCGCAAGACCCTCTGTGGCTTCGCCGAGAGGCCGACTGGCAAAGGTGCATGCGTGAGCTTTTCCAACGGCAACGAGAGGCCACCGAAGCCCATTGAGTCTGACAGTCTTTCCCGCGTCTTGTCAGAGTTGGTCGACGTCCTGCGGACGCACAAGACCAATTATGCCTTGATCGGCGGGTTGGCGGTGTCTGTTCGCGGGCGTGTGCGGAGCACACGCGACATCGACCTGCTGCTCGACGTTCCGCAACTTGAGTTGCCGCGACTGTTAGACGACCTGAAACAACGAGGTTTTGAATTCGACTTGAGAGCTCTGCTGAGCGAATGGGCGAAAGGCATCACTCAGCTCACGTGGCGAGGACGCATCCGTGTGGACTGGCTCAAGCCGGTTGTCGTGCAGTTCCAACATGTGCTGGACCGCGCGACCGAAGTCCCGCTGAACGACCAGCGAGTCCGAGTCGCGGATGTCGAAGGCCTGATTCTTTTGAAGCTCACGGCGTGGCGACCGCAAGATCAAGAGGACGTGCGCGGCCTCCTGGCTAAACACGCCGGCCAACTGGACCTCGATTGGGTCCGACGCGAAATCTCTCAATTGACCGCGTCGAATTCCCCGGTGCTCATTGAATTTGAAACGATGGTGGGCGAGTTCTACACGACCTGACGACAACGGCATCGAACACGCGAAACGCTTGCGGCGGAGCTTCGTGGAATTTGCACGCGGAGAATCTTGGGAACCGCTGAGGGTGTCTCGCTGTATAACTTCTCGTCGGCCGAAAAGTTCTTGCTGGCGAGGTCGGATGGACGGGGATCGGACATTGATTGAGCGGGTTTTGGCTGGGGCCGGGGACGTGGAGGCGTTTCGGGAGTTGGTCGAGCGGCATCAGCGGCGGGTGTTTCTGTTTGTCCGAAACTTGGTGCGGCATGCGCCGGATGCGGAAGATCTCGTGCAGGAGGTGTTTGTCGCAGCGTTTCGGAAGTTGCACTCGTTCAATGCCGAGCGGTCGCAGTTCTCGACGTGGTTGCTGACGATCGCGCGGAACCGGTGTCTGAATCACCTCAAGCGCACGTCCGTCGCGACGATTTCTTCTTCTGAGTTCGACGTCGAGGCGCGGACGGCTCAGCCGTTGGACGTGGTGTTGAGCCGCGAGATGTACGCTCGGCTGGATGCGGCGTTGGACCTGCTGCCGCTCGAGCAGCGGACGGCGTTCGTGCTGGCGGAGATTCAGGAGCTGCCGTATGCCGAGATCGCACTCATCGAGGAAGTCGAATTGGGCACGATCAAGTCTCGCGTCAGCCGAGCCAAGCAGCGCTTGCGCGACTTGCTGAGCGACCTCGATCCCGTTTCGTCAGACAAAGAGCGTCGGACGACGTCTTGAATCGTAGGGTGGGTCGAGTCATCGAGACCCACCAGATTAGTGATGTTGGATGGTGGGTCTCGATGACTCGACCCACCCTACTTTGGCGATGCGAACATGAATCCTGGCGACGAATTTCAAGCATGGCTCGACGCGCGGGGCGGTGAGTCGGCACCCGCGGGCATGACAGATCGGATCATGTCCGCCGTGCGAGAGGCGGCGCGGCAGCCAACGACCTCGTCTCAATCTGAGTCTGCGCGGAAGACAGCTTGGCCGCGAGCGGTTCCCTATTTGGTTTTCTCGGCGGCGGCGCTAATGCTGGCCGTGCGGCTTTACAGCATGGTGAGTCTGTTCGTGGAGGCGTCGCAGGTCGCGGACGTTGCTCTGATGGAACCGATTAAGGAGTTTCCCCATGAGCCATGAAACATCTCACCCTCGCATCCCGTGGTTGGCGTTGTCGCTGTCGATGTGCTGTCCGGGGCTGGGTCAGATTTATTGCGGCCGAGCGGGGCGCGGTTTGATCATCTTCAGCTTGACCGCGTTGTTCGGGCCGCTGACGATGGGCCTGTCTTTGATTGCGACATCCACCCCGTCGCTCATCCTATTTGGTGGTTGTCTGCTGATTTTGTTGATCTTGCCGGTCTGGTCCGCAGTTGATGCGAAACGGATCGCGGTGTCACTGAGTGGCCAGGACTACACACTCCAAGACTACAACCGTCTTGCGGTCTATGTGTTGTTGCCACTGACCAGCATCCCTTGCGCCCTCGGGCTAGCGTTGTTTCTTCGAGCCAACGTGATGGAAGCATTCGTCATCCCAACGAGGAGCATGTCTCCAACTTTGATTCCCGGCGATCGCATTCTGGCGAACAAGCTAGGCATTTCGACGCGGACCTTTTCTCGGGGCGACGTGATCGTGTTTCGCAACCCAGAGAATCGGCGGCAAACCTTCGTCAAACGAATCGTCGGCTTGGCGGGCGACACTGTGGAGGTCACCGAGCGAGAGTTGCTCATCAACGGTGAGGTTCAGCATCGACTTTCCGAAAGTGCGACACCGAGTCAGCCGCCAATGGTATCGAAACAAACGGTCCCGGCCGGTTCTTACTTTGTCATGGGCGACAACCGCGACCTCTCACACGACAGCCGCAACTTCGGATTTCTGTCACACGGCGAAATCACGGGCGTCGTGACGTACCTCTATTGGCCCAGCAAATCGTGGTCGAGATTCGGAGCAATGAAGTAAGCCGAGGCATGATGACCATCGATTCAGTTCCGATTCGGCCGAGAGGCTGTATCCTCATCTGCCTCAGTTTCGTGAAATCTCTCCACAGGATGCCACAACGATGACGCTGACTGATCTTGCTCTGCGATTGGAATTCGCCATCGCCGTCTCGCGCGAGGCGGCGAAGCTCATCATGAGTTACTTTCTGTCCGCCGACTTAGTCGTGGATCAGAAGCGCGACCGGACGCCGGTCACGGCCGCGGACCGAGGCGCGGAGGAATTGATTCGCGATCGAATTGCGAAACGGTTTCCCGACGACGGCGTGTTTGGCGAGGAGTTCGGCGAAACGACAGGCCGCAATGGAGTCCGCTGGGTGCTCGATCCGGTCGACGGCACGAAGGCATTCATTCATGGCGTGCCACTCTTCGGCACGCTGATCGGCCTCGAAGCCGACGGCGAATTGCTGGCCGGCGTCTGCCGCTTGCCGGCGCTCCACGAAGTGATCTACGGAGCGAAAAGCCTCGGCGCTTGGTGGCAGGTCAACGAGTTACCAGTCAGACGCGCTCGCGTGTCGGCGGTGGAAAAACTTTCTGACGCGCTGGTCTGCACGACGTCGTTCAACAACTGGCGCGATGTGCATCAATTCGCGGCGTTTGAGCGGATGAACGCGGCCGCGCGGGAGACTCGCGGCTGGAGTGATTGTTACGGCCACGCACTCGTGGCGACTGGCCGAGCCGACGTGATGATCGACCCGCTGCTCAACCCGTGGGACGCCGCCGCGCTCGTGCCGATTCTTCGAGAAGCCGGCGGCACGTTCTTCGATTGGTCTGGAGCCGAAACGATCCACGGCGGCAATGGCATCTCGGCCAACGGCCAACTGAAACAGCAGGTTCTGGATCGTCTGCATGCGACTACTGCATGAGCAACGTGAGAGCGACTTTTTCGCCACCACGGAGCACCGTCATCGGGACGCGGTCGCCAACACGCTTGACATTGACGAGGTAGGCCAACAGGTCAGTTTCCGTCATTTGGTTCGAGCGGCCATCGACGGAAATGAGGATATCTCCCTGCTGGAAGCCGGCTTGTTTGCCCACGGCGTGTTCGCCGTATTGGCCAACGTGCTTGATGCGCAAGGCCAACGCGGATTCGGCAAGGCCCGCTTGATCTCGATCCGACTCCGGCAGGTCTTCGAACAGCAGCCCCCCCGTCGCCATGCGTCGCAGATCCCAGGAGGTCGCTCGCCACGCAATGTCGTCGCGTTGTCGCCAACCTTTTTTCAATGTCAGTTTCAGTAATCTCGGCTTTCCGTCGCGCAGCACTTCGGCCGCGAGCGAATCGGACTCACGGGCGTTGTGCAGCAACCATTGGATATCGGCGGTCGACAGAATTGGCTGCCCGCCGAGCGTCACGATTTCGTCGCCGGTTCGGAAGCCGTCTTGCTCGCCTGAGGAACCGGCGGAGACGTTCTTCAGCTTGGCCTTCTCTTTCGGGTCCAGCACCAAGCCGAGAATCTTCGGATTCGGATACGGATAGAGCACTTCGTCCGGGAGCGGCTTGTCGGCCGAGCGATGTATCAGTCGCATTGATTCGCCGATCTGATGGCAGTGAATGCAGCTCTGAACGACCTTGCCTTCATAGTCGAGCTTCGAGCCGTACTTGCCGCGCAATGAGGGAAACTCTTCCGGCACTTTCACGTCCGAGGCCGGACCTCGTTTGCCGGCCAAAGCAGTTTTGTGCTTGGGGAATTCCTGGTGCAATTCCAGCGCGCCGGTCAGTGACTTGGCGAACCCTTCCAGCGAGACATCCTGATCCGATTCGGTCTGATGCGACCGCGTGCCGTAACGGCCGTAGATTGTCAGGTCCGCATTGAGCACGAACGCGGCCCACGACTGGTCGTAGTCGAATTGAAACAGCGACAAGTCCATGCCGTTGGCATGCACAATCCGCACGCACACGAACTTGGCAAGCAGATCTTGCACAACCGGATCACCTTCGACGACCTGCTCGTCGAGCTGAGCACACGCCTCGCACGGGATGCACCGAAACACCACAAGCATCGGCTTGCCGGATTTCTTCGCCTCGGCCACGCCGCGCGGAAAATCGTTATAGATCCAAAACCCGTCCGCCTCGACATGCGTCCGATCGTTCTTGACCTTGGTCGCACGGTCTTGGGCCAGACTCGATGAAGACAGCAGCAATGCAGCTAAGCAGCAAATCACTCCGCAGCGCATCGGAGGTTCCTTTCGCACGAATACCGCGTGTTGAACTCGAGGCATTCGGAATCGCCGAGTAGGACGGACAGGCGATCCGCCCCACGTCGGCTGGCCAACTATCGCTTCGCCGAGGAGAACAGTTCGGAAACAGACACGGCGAAGCCGTTAAGAACAACGCTCGTGGCTTTGACACCACGGCCGAACTCGCCGTGAAGTCGATACGCCTTGCCACGCAGGATCAGCACGCGGACGAGATGTTTTTCGGGATCAACGATCCAGTATTCGGGGATGCCTGCTTGGGCGTACTCGCGACGTTTAGTTTCGTAGTCTCGTACGCGGTCTTTTGGAGCGCTGCTGACAATCTCGATTACCAAGTCGGCTCCGTCCCAATACTTCTCGTCCCGCCGCGCGGCATGTTCGGCCTTCATGTAGACGATGTCCGGCTCGCGATAGCGACCTTCACGCAGGCGGACTCGCATGCCCGAAAAGAGCACCACTCCTGGAGCGTGAATTCGGGCATGAGCCTTTAAGGCATCAACGATGAAGTCAATCAGCAACTGATGCGTCTGCGTGGGCATCGGCAGCACCTCCACGTGGCCGTCGGAGAGTTCGACGAGCGGAAAGCCCTGATGCGACGCATCGAGTCCCCAATAGTCAGCCTCCGTCCACAGACCTTGTTCGGGAAACAACCGAGCGATCTCCCAAGTCACCCGCTCAGGCTTGGGCTTCACCGCAGCTTTCCGTCGAGTGGGCGACTTCTTGGTTTTGACGGCTGTCGCACTGCTCATGGCACTTCTCTCCTCAACGGTGAGCCGGTCTAAGTCCGCGTCAAAATCGCCTTGGGAGCATCGTACGTGCGGGCGGTCGAGCAAGATTTGCTGCCCACATTATCGCAGGCGATTTGGTAGAGACGTCGCCCAGCCTCGGTCGGGTAGTCGCCGTTGATGCAGGCTTGGCACAGCGAGTCGTCGGGGAGCCCGATACTGCGGGCGATCGAGGCGAGTGGGAGATAGCGGAGTGTGTTGGCTCCGATCGCGCGGGCCATGTCGGCTTCGATTTCCGGTGTGAGCTCGGCGTCGCGCATGAACTTGGGAGCGAACAGCTCACTGATGGTGCTCATGTCGATGCCGTAAAAACAGGGTGCGATGATCGGCGGGCAGGCGACTCGGACGTGGACTTCCTTGGCTCGGCCACGTTCGCGAATCTGATTGATCAGCGCCTTCATCGTGGTTGAGCGGACGATCGTGTCTTCGACCAAGAGAACTTTCTTGCCTTCGAGCACCTCCGGCAGCGGTGTGTATTTCGCGCGGGCTTTATCGGCGCGGTTGTTCCCTTCGATGAACGTGCGGCCGACGTACCGATTGCGGATCAGACCCTCCAAGCTGGGAATGTTGAGCTGATACGCCATGCTGTCGGCGGCGGCCTTGGCGGTGTCCGGCACCGGCACCACGATCGTGTCATGATCGATCTCAATTTGCTCCTGCCGCGCAAGTTCCTCACCCAACCGCTTGCGTGTCAGGTAGACACTGCGATCGTCCAGGTTGCTGCAAACGTTGGCGAAGTAAATCCACTCGAAGAAGCAGTGCGATCGGTGACTGCTCTCGGCAAAGCGGCGTTCGAATTCGATCTTGCCATTCTGAATGATGATGGCCGTACCGGGCGGCAGGCTACGAATAGCCGAATCGCGGAAGCCCATGTTTGACAGAGCGACGCTTTCGCTGGCTGCGGCGAACAGCGGTCCGTCGATCGCGTAGCAGAGCGGCCGAATACCCAGCGGGTCGCGCGCGACGAACATGTCGCCCAAGGCATTCAGGAAGACAATGTTGTAGGCTCCGTCGAGCCGCCGCGCCAGATTGGAAAGCACTTCCAACAGGTCAGTTTTCGGATTCGCCTTGATCTCCTGGCAGAGCAGGTGCATCAGGATTTCGGTGTCGGTTTCGCGAGCGAGGTGGAAGTCCGGGTTCTGCAGAACCTCCTCGCGGAGTTCCAGGTAATTCGCCAATTGGCCGTTAAAGGCGAAGCCAAACCACTTGGACTTCTCGATGTGATGCCGCTCGAACGGCTGCGCGTAGCTGCGGTCGTCTTTGCCGCAGGTGGCGTAACGCACGTGGCCGATCGCCGCGGTCCCGGCGTATTCGCTCATCAGCGCTTCGAAGTCCTGCTGCTTGTTAAGCTGAAAGACCTCGGTGACGGTGCCGACATCTTTATGCGTGTCGATGAGCTGGTTGCGGTCGGCACTAAACGTCGTGATGCCGGCGGCCAGTTGGCCGCGGTTCTGAATGTCGAGCAACAGCCGGGGTATCAGTCGCGAGGTTTGCTCCGCCCCTTCCTTGGGGAGCAAATCGCTGCGGCCTCGGTTAGGAATGTGATACACCGCCGCGATGCCGCCCTCGTGATGCAGGTCC
>CAYSHJ010001298.1:0-1529 GCA_964430385.1 uncultured Planctomycetaceae bacterium | reverse complement strand
GCTCTTCGATCGTGGCGTCGAATCCGGCCGTGCGGCGTGAACTGGCGGCTCGGCAGCGCGAGTACGCCGAGGGCCGCAATGTCGTGACCGAAGGACGCGACCAAGGAACCGCCGTCTTCCCGAACGCCGAGTGCAAGTTCTACCTCACGGCCAATGCCGAAGAACGAGCCACTCGCCGGCAGCGCGAACTGCGCGAACACGACCAACAAGTCAACCTTGATGACATCCTGCGGCACATTCGCGAACGGGACGAACGAGACAAACGCCGCGTGATCGATCCTCTCAAAGCCGCCGCTGACGCGATCCGAGTCGACACGTCGGGCTCGTCGCCGGAGGAGGTGCTCGATCACCTGGAGCAAATCGTTCGCGAGCGGATGCCGAAACTGTAGGTCGGATTGGCAATCCGTCCCGTCCTACCACCGCTCGACCGGTCCTGACGGAACCGGGATGTGCATCTCCGGCAATTCGCCCGAGCGACAGCCGCTCACCGGCCCTTCGCGGTGGACTTGCTCGAAGTAGTCTGCCAACTGCTCGGCCGTCGTCAGCAATTGGAACTCGTGTCGCAAACGGGCGCGCACATGCATGGCTTTCAAATACCAATGAGCCATCTTGCGAAAGCCGACGATCGCGGACTCCGGATCTTTGAGTTCCGTCAGATATCGAAGCTGTCGACGCATCAGGTCGAGCCGTTCGTCAAAGTTGCTCGGCGGGCTGAACGAGCCACGCGTTTCCCATTCGACCAACTGGCGAAAGATCCACGGATTGGCGAGTGCTCCACGCCCGATCGAGACTCCCTGGCATCCCGTTTCGCGGAGCATGGCCTCGGCGTCAGCGACCGTGCGCACATCGCCGTTGCCGATCACTGGAATGTGTTCGACCGCCTCGACGACCTTCCGAATGCCGGCTCGATCGACGGAACCGGTGAAACCTTGAGCTCGCGTCCGTCCGTGAATCGCCACGGCGGCGACACCAGCTTGCTCGAATTCGCGCGCGAAAACCGGAGCCGTGATCTGCGTGCTGTCCCAACCCAGCCGCATCTTGACCGTGATCGGAATCCGCACCGACTCCACGACCGCGAGCACGAGCTGAATCGTTTCATCCGGCCGGCACATCATGCTCGCACCGGACCCATGACTGACGATTCGACGCACCTGACAGCCCATGTTGATGTCGATCGAGTCAACGCCGCGAGCTTCCAAGAATTGAGCCGCCTCACGCATCGCGCCGACATCGCTGCCAAAGATCTGCACGGCAAAGGGCGAGTCGTCGGGGCAGGTCTCGATCAGTTCGAGCGATTTGCGACTTCCTTCCAGCAGTCCGCGCGCGTTGACCAAGTCCGTCGTGGCCAGTCCAACGCCGCCGATCTCGCGCACGATGCGGCGAAACGGCAAGTTCGTGAACCCGGCCAAAGGCGACAGAAGATACCGCGACGTCAGCCGCAGCGAGCCGTAACAGACCGGCGGCGGAAAGTTCATACCAGTGGTGTTCGTGCCGCGGTGATTACGGCGACCGAACTCGCTCGCACGGTC
>CAYSHJ010001297.1:0-7830 GCA_964430385.1 uncultured Planctomycetaceae bacterium | reverse complement strand
CTTGCCGGTCGCCCCGAGCCTCGTCCCCGCCGGCCCTACGGCGCGGACGGTGGCTGATCTCGTATGCCTGATGACGGCGCTCGCGTCCCCGACACGTCGTGTGCTTTTTCGAGCATTGCTCAACGAGCCGATCGCGCATCGTCCGCCCACATTCGTGATGCTTGAGGGTAGCTTCCAGGAAAAGGCCGAACCGGCGATGTGGCAAGCATTCGAGACTGTCGCTCCGACGTTGGGACGCGGCGGTGCCGATGTCGTCGCCTGGAATGCCGCGGAACTCGATTTGCCGAATCTGTGGCGCAGTCATCGACGGCTGATGGCCGTCGAGATTGCGTCGGCCCAAGGCGAGCGGTTGCTGCAACACCCTGAAGAATTCACTCCCGCCGTGAGTGCATTGATTGACGAGGGCCTCGCCACGCGCTCGGTCGACTACGCCGTCGCGCTCCAATATCAACGCGAACTGCGCCGGCGAATGCGTCGCACGATCGGTGACTCGATCTGGCTCTGTCCCGCCGCACGCGGATCCGCTCCGACGCCCGAAACCACCGGCGACCCGTGCATGAACTCGCCGTGGAGCTTTCTCGGCTTCCCGACGATCACGTTTCCAATGAGCCTTTCGCCCGACGGCCTGCCGCTGGGACTGCAACTCATCGCTGATCAGTCTGGCGACATTGAGCTTTTTCGCGCGGCGCTCTGGTGCGAGTCGATCTTCGGCAAGCAGTCATGACCGCGTCTTAATCTTTCGGTCTATCGACCAAGGTAAGATGCACGAACAGCCGGGCGCGACAGACTTCCAATCTTAGAACCGACGTAACTCGCCCGGCTGTTCGTGTTAGCGTGAGCGCCTTGTTGCGCGGGATGGACGGCGAGTAGGTTTCGTTCGTCGATTACCTTTCTCACGCCGTTGCTTGATTTCCGCGACTAACTCATCGACCGTCGCATTGCCAATCATCTCGTCTCGTTCCTCGGTGTAGTTCCCAAATCCTGTCGTGAACTGACTGAGAAAGCGAGCGGTGTTGACCGGGCCGATTTCACGACAGAGGAGAGCTATCGCCGTGGCCGTTATTTCGGCAACGGAGGCCGTGGTTGTCGTCATGAGGGCACCTCATTGGCTAGTTCCAGGGGTGAGACGATTTTCACAGAAAGGTCCGTCTGCTGACGTGCTTTCTTCAAGACCCGATCATCGCAGGTGCAGAGGTAATCGACTCCGCCCGATTCCGCTGAGGCGATGTGCAAAGCGTCGAAAGCCTTGAACCCACGTTCTTCCAAGACCTTGGCTCGTTGTTCGATCTCATCGTTGACCGTGATGACAATCTGCGCTTTTTCGAGGATCGACGACACATACGCTTTCTTTTGCGGCTGCTGATTACGGTCCACTTCGAGCGACAAAACCTCGGACGAGACAAGCGTCAGGGTGCCAATTTCACATTTGGCCAATACGCCCAAGACGGCTTCAGCTTCGAGAGCAATGTGCAACTGCGCCTTGTTGTCCAGAGGGCGGTGGAGACTGCACGTGTCGAAATAGGAAATAGATTTTCACGGTTGCAGTGTATCATCGGGCCAAAGTTTTTTCAGGAGGGTGATCGGCGACTCGATCTGGCTCTTCCCCGCCGCTTGCGGAGCCGCTCCGACGCCCGAAACCGCCGGCGATCCGTGCATGAACTCGCCATGGAGCTTTCTCGGCTTCCCGACAATCACGTTTCCAATGAGCCTTTCGCCCGAAGGCCTGCCGCAGGGACTACAACTCATCGCTGATCTGACTTACGACGCTGACCTCTTTCTCGCGGCGCTCTGGTGCGAGTCGATCTTCGGCAAGCAGTCATGACCGCGTCTTGATCTTCCCGTCGAACGCCCCCGTTTACCGGACCGCGGCGAATGGCATTGATTTCGCCTACCCTTCCAATTCCCTTTGAGTGACATTCAACCGCTATTTGATCGACAGCAACCGCTTGGCTTCCGTGAGCACGAATTCCACGTCTTGGAACGGCTCAAAGGTGATGTCTTGCCAGCGGACGAAGCCCGCGCTGTCGATCAGGAAGGTGCCGTGCAACGGCGTCTTCTCGAAGTCGTCGTAGGCGCGATACGCTTTGAAGATTCGCTGTTCGGGATCGGCCGCGAGCGGGATGGGGAACTGGCTTTCTTTCGAGAAGTTCGCGATTGAGGCCGTCAGCGATGCGAGGTTTTCCGTGCTGATGGCCACGACGGAGAGGCCAGCCTGTTGGAAGTCGTTGCTGCGCGGCGCGAACTTTTGCAGTTGCTCGACGCAGTGCAGGCAACCGGCTCCGAGGTAAAAGATCACGACGACCGGTTTGCCTCGATAATCGGCCAGCGAGATGGTCTTCTCGCCCGGAGCCGGCAAGCTCCAGTCCGAGGCGGGTGACGCCGACCAGCGAAACGGGCCGAGGGAATCCAGCGGCGGTCGTTCGCCAACGTCCGTGCGCGGCGGGGCCGGGTTCCGCCAATCGTCGGGCAGACCTAGTTCCTTCGCGAGTGGGGCCAATCGGGCCAGCAGCGGCGAATCGAGTTCGGCATACGCGGCGATGTCGCGCAGTTTCGTGAAGGCGGCCTTGGCGTCGTCGAGCTTATTCATCCGTCGCAACAGATCAACTTGCACGGCCAGGGGCGCGACTTCAGTCTCCGCGGATTTGACGGCGGCGGCGAGCGTCTCCACGCACTTGTCGTGTTGCCCACAAAGGAACTGATACTTCGCCAGCCGCAGCTTGGGGATGTCGTCGGCCTTGCCCAACTGTTCGCGCGCCGGATCGGTTTCGCCGCGAGCCAATAATTGCACGCCGCGCAATTCAGCCAACGCCTGCTCGACCGGCTTGAGGGTTTCACGCAACTTCTTGATGGCTTCGTCTTTCGCTTTGGCGATTTCGTCGTCTTTTTTGTTCTCGTCGCGAGCCTTTTTTTCCGCCGCGGCACCGTCGGTCTGTGCTTTCTGTTCAAGCTGCACCGCGATCGCGTCCAATCCAGCGACACATTCGTTGAGCTTGGCAGCGTCACCTTTGTGGTAGTAAGCGGTGCCGAGCAGACGCAGCCGCTTGACTTGCTCCGGCTGCTGATCGGTCGATTCAAGATACATCGTGTCGGCCAGCGAAACGGCCTCGTCCCAAAACTCGTAGGTTTCGATGACCTGCATCAGCCGGTCGCGACCGTTCTTGCCACTACCCTTTCCACCCTTCGGGAACGTGTTGTACTTCGGGTGTCGCGGCAGCTCGATCAAGTTCTTGGCCAGGTCCATTCCATGCTTGGGTTGACCCAGATAAATCAGATTTCGCACCAACCACTCTTGATTGTGCGCGTAGTTGTGAATCTGGTCGGGCAGTACGCGGTCCCGCATCATGTGAGCATGGTCGGTGCGCGACGAAGCCTCTTGCTGCCACGCGGCGTCGGCCCAGCGTTTCAGTTCCGAGTACGTGTGCCCCGGCATGTGCCACATGTGCGCAATGCGCGGCGACGTTTGTCCGCATCGCGCGGCCGACTCCAAGGCGTTCTTCGCGTCGTTGTGGTCCCACAAATGAATGCGATAGTGGTTGGCGGGGTGCATCGGCTGCTTCTGAAAAATCTCGCCGATCAAGGCGTTGACCGCGAGGTAGCTGTTGATCGGCACGCCGTGGTCTTTGCTTTGGTACAAGAAGACGACCAGAAACGCCTTGGCCTCGATGTCATCGGGGAACTCGGCCAGAATTTTTTCGAGATCGCGAATGTATGCCTTGCGACGGTCCTCGTCCTTCGGCTTGTCGTCCTTGAGGTACTGCGACAGCGCGTCGATGTAGAGCTGCTCGCGCCGGCTGGTCGAGGCTTTTCGATCGACGGCCTTGACGATGAACTTCTGAGCTCGCGAACGGTTTTCTGTGTTCGCGAAGGCCAGGCCCCAATAAGCCATCGCGCAGTTCGGATCGAGCGCCGCAACTTGCCGAAACGAACGCTCGGCCTCAAAGTACCAAAAGCCGTGTAACTGGCCGACGCCTTGATTGAAAAAGGCTTGAACCTCCGGAACTGATGACGTCACCGGAAACGAGACTTGTCCCGTCCCCTGCATCAAATACGCTGCTTGCCGTGGTCCTTCGTTGAAGGCTTCGCCGTGTGTCGAGTGTCCCGCCGGGAGAGGCGTCGTCGCCGCAGCCGGCTTGATTTCCTCGGCGGGAAGTCGCTGCCATGCCGGCGCGAGAAACACACTCGCGGTACCTACCAAGACCGCAGCCAACACATGGACTGGACGAACTCGAAAGCAAGGCATTGTTCGCATTGTGAGACCTTGAGCGCGGGGGTGGAAGGACAATCCGTCGCTGGGACGGTTCGAGCAAACGGAAGCTTGCTCTTCGGGCTGGCCTTACGCTATTCGTGCCGCCGATCGCTGGTCAACAAACAAGGGCAATTTGACGAAAAATCTGAGTGATCCATTGCATGCCTGAGTCCTTTCAACCTAGCGTTTTCGGAACGCGTCGTGTGGCGGTTGTCGCCATCGTGGTGATGCTGCTAGCTCAAGCGGCCTTGGGTATCGCAACCGCGGCGCGGCTCACGGTGACTCACGACGAGTACTGGCATATTCCAGTGGGGTTGCTGAATTGGAAGACCGGACGCTTTGACTTCGAGCCGCTCAATCCGCCGCTGATCCGTCTGTGGGCGACGGCTCCGCTTTTGCTGACGTCGGCGAATTCGCCGCGCACGGAACCGACGAGCGATCTGACTCGATTTGGCGATGAGTTCCTGGCCGCGAATCCAGGCACGTTCGATCGCTGGGTCGTCATCAGTCGCTGTTCGATCGTCTTGCTGACCGTGCTGAGCGGTGCGTTGCTGGCACGCTGGGCATGGGAGTGGCATGGCCCGGCGTCCGCGTGCCTTGTTGCGTGGTTGTGGACGCGCTGCCCGAACATCCTCGCGCACGGATCGCTGGTCACGACCGACTTGGGCGGCACCACGTTTTGGATCGCGACTCTGTATGCCGTGTGGCGATTCGCTCAGCGTCCGACGCCGCGGCGCGCGATCATCGCTGGTGTCATTCTGGGATTGGCTCAAGCCGCGAAATACACCTGCGTGTTGCTGGCGCCGCTGGTGATCGGTCTGTGGCTGCTTGAACGTTGGAGGAACGCGTCCGTCGAACCATTGAACCGTCGTGCGGCGATCGTCCGCTGGCTCGTGCTGGCGTTCGTGGCGCTGATCACCCTCAACGCCGCCTACCTCTTTCACGGAACCGGCTCATCACTGCGAAGCTTTGACTTCGCAAGCAATTCCGCCCGTGCGTGGCAGAAGCGACTTGGCCCACTCGCGGCGCTGCCCGTCCCGCTGCCGAAGGACTTCGTCGTGGGAGTGGACCGTCAAAAGGCGGTCATGGAGTCCAAGCATCCCGTGTTCCTGGACATGGCCTGGAGCGAGACCGGATTTGCGCACTACTATCTGATGACACTGGTCTACAAGCTGCCGCATTCGCTGCATGTGTTGTTTCTCGTAGCGGCAACCTGCCAGCTTGCCGCTTGGTGGCGCACGCGACGGCAAGCTGGCAGCTTGCCGCTATGGTCTTGGCGTCGCTGCACGTGGCTGCTGGTGCCAGCGGGAATGATGATTCTCGTGGCCAGTTCGTCGGGCATGCAGTTGGGAATCCGGTACATTCTGCCCGCGCTGCCGTTGCTGTACCTGTTTATCAGCGAGATCGCCGCGACGTGGCGTTGGCCGCGTCATCGCTGGACGGCGGGGTCGGTCATCGTGCTGCTGGCCGTGTTCGATCCGTGGCACGTGCATCCGGAATACTTGGCCTACTTCAACGAGGCGGCACGCGGCACCACCGGCGGCCGGTTTCACTTGCTCGACTCGAATCTCGACTGGGGCCAAGACCTGCATGAGTTGAAACGATTTCTGGACGAACACCGCATCGAACCGGTCGGCCTAGCCTATTTCGGCACGATGCCGCCGGAATCGCTTGGTATTCGCTACACCTTGCCGCCAGGCAGAGCGCCTCAGCCGGGATGGTACGTGGTCAGCGTGAACCTGGTGATGGGCCGCCCGTCTCCCGTTCGCGACGGTCACGGCGGATGGCACACATTCGACATCGGCGAACTTGCCTACTTCGGAGTGTTCGAGCCAAAGCAGCGCCTCGGTGCCTCGCTGGAGGGGTATCACCTGACGGACGAGCACGTTCGCCGCTGGCACGAACTGGCCCGGTAGTGATCTTCACCCCCCCCGGAGTAATCTTGGAAGCCCTGACCCTACCCGCCGACGGGAAGCGTGAGCACGGGAAGCCCTTCGGCACCTCCGGCCCGGATTTGAAGACCGAGGATCTTCGCGAGAGTGAGAAATGTGGTCTTGGACTGGTGGTCGCGATCGTCGATGTAGAACCAGTAGCCGCGATATTTCACGGAAACGGCTACGTGGCGCGGCCGGCGTTTGCACACCTGGACCTGGAATGTGCCATCCAGGACTCGTTGCCAATCGAAGGGACAGCCGGTTTCGTCGCGGGTGACCGTGGCCAAGCCACACGCAACGTGATCGTCCGGAACCTCAACGCCAGTGGATAGGAAGTACAGGATCTCCAGCGGCGATCGGATGCCAATGAGGATACTCGCACGGCCTTCCCCGGGTTCCGCGAGCAGTCGCCGTTCGAGGGCCAGCTTCATTTCGTACTGTCCCAGCCCAGGCTTCAGACCGAGCTGACGAATGACCTCCATCCCCTCCGGCGAATCGAGTGCCTGCGGGGCGATGCGGAGCGCGGTGACTTGCTCCTTCTTCTTCAAGACGACCTGCCTGGCATCAGCGGCGGGTTCATACACGTAGTCATGTTCGAAGGCGTCTCGGAACTCGGCGGTCTTGACGGAATCGCGGGCCACGGGATCGGCGACGGCAGCCAAGTGTTCGATGCGACCGACCTCAAGCTGTCCGCGTGCGGCCAGTGCCCGTGCATTTCGCATGAGCGAATCGAACTCCTCGAATTCCGGCGGCGTCTCTGGAACGGGGCCACCGGCCGTGACGGCGTTCTCCACATTGTTCATGCGTTTGACGATGATCCTCATCACGTGCTCGGCCGGGGTACCGGTGTTCGCCAACACGAACAGTGATTCGGTCGTCAGGGGATTGAGCAGACCGCGAATGACCTCCTGATTCGGCGGCACGTACGAGACCGTCGGCCTTTCGAACGAGGAAACTCGGCCGAAGAGTCCCAGCAAATGAGCGGCGTCAGCTCCCACGTCCCCGGCGGCGGTGAACTCCTGCCCAAACTGCCGCTGCGTCGCGATCGAGGCGACTGCGAGCAGGCCGATGCTATCCTGATAGCGGAGCCGCACCAGATTCAGCAGCAGTTCCTCGCGGTTCGTCTGGACCAGAGCCTCGTTGTATTTTGTTCGTTCGCATTGAATCGCTTTCGGTCCGAGCGCGCAGCCGGATGCGCTCAGCAGAGCGGCCGACAGGAGCGTCAGGAGGAATGAACACGACGACCGCATTGAAAGTCTCGCGATGGAAGAGCCGCTTTGGACGGAATCTTCCTTAATATCGCTAATCTCAGTCTTCCAGCGGCATCAGCTTCTGCCGGGCACAGGGCGAAACAGCGGAAAATCCCGGCGAACCAATACAGTCGTCATGCGCCGCAAAGTCCGCGCAATCGGTAAGGTCGGCCAATTTTCGTGCGGGGGACGCTGCCATCCGTCGGCTTCGCGTGCCGTTGTCTTTGCGAACGAACGTCGCCGCGTTCGGTTGAGCCTCGAATTGGGGCGACATAATCTGCACGCCGGATTCGTTGAAGGCGTGTCGTGTCTTTGTGTTGCTAACTTCTCGAAACCACGCGCTCACCGATTGAAACCGTGTGCCGACTATGTCATTCTGGCGATGAAGTCGCCGCACGTG
>CAYSHJ010001296.1:0-4660 GCA_964430385.1 uncultured Planctomycetaceae bacterium | reverse complement strand
TTGGCCGCGTCGCCCCAGCGCGGTTCGGTCATGAGCACCGGCTGGATGTTGGCGGCTTTCAGACGCTCGACGATCTGCTTCAAGTTGGCTCGATATTCGTCGCGTCTGAGACGTGGTTCGGTCTCGCCTTTGTCGACGTAGCTGTCATTGGTGCCGTACATAATCGTCACCAAGTTAGGCTGCTTGGCGATGACGTCGCGATCGAGCCGTGCGAGCGCTCCGTCCGTTCGCTCGCCGCCGATGCCGACGTTGAGTACTTCGACCGCACGGCCTGTCTTCTTCAGCTCGACCTCCAGTATCGCGGCAAAGGTTTCATGGGCGGCGACTCCGGACCTCGCGCCTTTGGTGATCGAGTCGCCAAGCGTGATGATTCTTAGAGGCTTGTCGAACGGCCGCTCTTCCGCGGGCGATGCGGAAGACCTGAATAGGCATGTGGACAACAACACGAGAGGCAGTAACTTGGAACGAAACGTGGTCATGCATGGTGCTCCTGTTGTTCGGTGTCCAGCATCGGCGATTCCGAACGGTAGCATGCCAAGGTGGCGTGGAAGAACCAAGCAGCACGGCCGCGAACTTCATTGAGGATCTTCCGACAACGGCGCAAATGCGGAAATAGATCCATTCGGCAGGAACACTGTCTCAGAGACTTGTATGTCGGGCTGTTTGGCGATCGCGGCGGCTCAGCTTGGTCCGATTTCGCGAAACGAATCGCGTTCACAAGTCGTGCGTCAACCGATCGCGTAATTGTGGCAAGCCCACGACCAGCGATGCGAACTGGCCGTGTTTCCCGAATACGCGCTGACGTCTTTCTTCCCGCATTGGTGGATCGGTGATCAAAGCCAGATGGACGTGTACTTCGAGCGATCACTTCCCGGCACCAACACGCAGCCGCTGTTCGATGAGGCAACTCGGCTGGGGATCGGTGTCTGCTTGGGGTACGCCGAGCTTTTTGAAGAGGCCGGCTATTTGCCGGCCAGCGGTTCTTTCTTTTCAGTGATGACCGGGCACGGGTCGGGGCGATTCGGGTCACACATCTCTTTGTTGAGATCTTTGTACTCGGCCCACTGCGCCGGCAGGTTGTCTTCGTGGAAGATGGCCTCGACCGGGCATTCCGGGACGCAGGCTTCGCAGTCAATGCACTCATCCGGATGGATGAAGAGCATCGACGGGCCTTCGTAAAAGCATTCGACAGGACAGACGACGACACAGTCAGTGTACTTGCAGTTGAAACACGGCTCGGCAACGACGTGAGTCATGGGTTTCCTTCTCTTCAGCTCGCAGTCCAAAAGACAGACTGGTGATCGGCCGTCGTATCGTCCGTCCGCAGTCTTTTCCCCGCCCACTGCGGAGAATTCTTGCCTCAGCCGAGCCTTTCGAACGCGGGGTTTGGCAAAAGCGGGGCGATGTTAAGTGGGCCTAGAAACAGAGTCAAGCAAGCATTTTCAGCCGCCAAGTGGCGGACATTTCAAGCGTCCGCGTTCAAGTCCAGCGAGCCTGATTTCACTCAAAATCTGTCGCCGGTTTGGGTGGCACGCCCTGAGTCATCGAAGGGCGTGGAATTCTCCTTGCGTGTCTCCACGCCCTAAGCAGGGCGTGCCACCCGGGGCTTTTTCAAATTGACCCACTACCAAAAACCGTTGCGGCCGTGCCGCGTCCGCCACGTGCCCGCGAATTCTGCGCGACCGAGCAGTATCATGGCCGCGATTCTTTTGAGACCTCCGTCTGAACAAGGGCGACACGATGGCAAATCGACCTGGCCAACAGCCTGCGACCGCGAAACCCAGCGATGCGGCATCCTTAACGCCGGCCAACAACCTCACGATGCCGCAAGCCGACACGTACTCGCTGACCGGATCGAGCGGAGCAGTCTCGCCGGAAATTGACTGGTTGGCGAAATCGGCAGTGCCCGCAGGCGGCACGTTGTTGAACGAACGCACAGACGACGTGAAAGGAACGAGACGCAAGTCACCTTGGGTGCTTGTCGCCTGCAACGCGCTGGTGTTTGTGTCGAGCGTCTGCGTCATGGTGCTGGAACTGACCGCGTCGCGATTGATCGCCAAGCATGTGGGGAGTTCGCTCTACACCTGGACGTCGGTGATCGGTGTCGTGCTGGCGGGGATCACGATTGGGAATTTTCTGGGCGGCTGGTTGGCCGATCGCGCGCGGCCCAGTAAGTTGCTCGGCTGGCTGTTTCTGATCGCGAGCATCCTGTGCTTGAGTGTGTTGTGGCTGGACGGCGTTGTCGCAGAAAAAGGCCGCCCGGCGGATTGGGATTGGCCGACGTGGGTGGTGTGGGTCGTGGCCTTGGTGTTCTTTTTGCCGTCGATGTCGCTGGGAACGATCTCGCCCGTCGTGGCCAGCCTGGCATTGCAGCACAGCCAGAAGTTGGGGCGGACGGTCGGCAACGTTTACGCTTGGGGCGCGCTCGGTTCAATCGTCGGCACGTTTCTGACCGGCTTCGTGTTGATTGACACGCTGGGCACGCGTGCGATCGTCGCGCTGACGGCCGGCACCTTGGCGAGCATGGGCTTTCTTTCCGCCGTCGGGCAGTGGGCTTTTCGAGCGGCGGTGCTCTTCGGTTGGTTGCAGCTCGTGATATGGATCGGCCTGGCCGCGGGAGTGACCGACGCCGGATTGGGTCGCGTGATGAGCAGTCTCTCTCGCGCCGTCACGATTTGGCGCGATCCGTTGGATCAACGGCAAGCCGCCGTGCGGTGGAGTCAATTCGGCGAACTACTCGGCCGGCAGATGCACGAGTTCGGGCTGATCCTGGGCCTGCGCGACGACTCGATCGGCGAGTATCACGACGAAAGCAATTACTCGTACATCAACGTGGCCGAACGAACCGAGAACGGCCAACGTGTCGCCGTGCTCAAGCTCGACAAACTGATCCACAGCTACTTCGTGCCCGACGATCCGACCGAGTTGAACTACGACTACGAAAAGGTCTACGCCGCCGTCACCGAGCAGGCGATTTCCGAATGGGACCGCACGACGACCGTGTCGCTCCGTGAATTGCAGACGGAAATCGAGAAGCAGCGGCTGGCGGAACAAGCCGCTTCGACATTGAAAGACGAGTCGTCCGCGCCGAGCGATCTGCCCTTGAAAGGCGCGTCCAACACGAGCCCGCTCGCGGACCCGAACTTGCCGGACTTCCTCAAGCAACAACCGTTGCCCAGTTTGGACGAAGTTTGCTGGCAATTGCCGTCGTTCGTGGAGTTCGATCCCGACAAACGCGAGTTGTCTGTGCACGGCGGCCTGACTCCGGAACGTCGTGACGAATTGTTGAAGAAGCATCCGTACAAAGATTATTGGCGAGCGGTCGAACGCTTGCAGGCGTTGACTCGACATGGCGATTGGAATGACTTTGGAACGGTGCCGCTCGCTCAATGGCCCAAAGACGTGAAGATCCCGGATGAATTGCGGCACAAGGTGCTTTACGACCATCACCTGCAATGCCTGAATGTCTATCACAGGCTTGACGCGAACGACGTGCAGCGACTGCTGCGGCTGGGAGAGATCGAAGCGGTGACGTATCGCGCGGCGGTCGACCGGCTTTTCCGTCAATCGCGAAAGATCAGCACGCTGTTCTTAGGCGGCGGCGGATTCGTGTTTCCGCGCTGGATCGAAACGTTGTTTCCGCACGAACCGCTGATTCATGTCGCGGAGCTTGACCCCGGCGTGAAAGCGGCGGTGCAATCGAAGATGGGCCTGCCACCCGACGGGCAAACGCGCGTGCAAACAACGATCGGAGACGCGCGCAACTTTGTCGACGATCGTGTGCGAGCGAACTCGGACGCATTGAAACTTGGTCGACAGCCCGTACTGTACGACTTCGTCTACGGCGACGCTTTCAACGATTTCAGCGTGCCGTGGCATTTGACGACGTTGGAGTTCTCTCAGAAAATCGCCAGCTTGCTGCACCCGATGGAAGGCATTTATCAAGTCAACTTGATCGACATCTACCCGCGAACGGAGTTCCCCGCCGAACGCCTGAAGCCGGACGGCAGTTCCACGTGCGTCGAGGGAGGTGTTCCCGAAATCCTCACGCAATCCGTTGTCAAATCGGAAGAGTGGGCCGGTGTGTCGTCGCCGTACGAAGGACTGGAAGTGGAGCTTGCGCGCGGCGACTGCAGTCATCGATTGGCCGTGCGGGGAGTGATGTCAGATCTGTTGCGCGATCGACTGCTGAAGCTGGGCAAGGGCCGAACCGGTTTCGAGGAAGCCGTCCAGCGGCTGTATGCGGACTCGCGCACGCGGAAGACCGGCCGGTTCTTGGGAAGCTACGTCAACACGATCTCGCGCGTCTTCCCGTTCGTGTACGTCTTCAGCAGCGAGGTCGATATGCCTCACGCCAGTCGCGACACGTTCGTGGTCGTGGCCTCGAAGCGTAAACTCGAACTGGCCGACCTGAGACAAGCCAGCAGCCACTGGTCCGGCGTTCCCTTTGCCAGTCTCGAAACGGATGCCAGCGGCAAATTGCAAGCGCGCGGTCAAATGAGTGAAATCCTTGCCAACGCTTTCAGCATGGTGCTGACCGACGACTTCGCTCCCGTGGATAATTTGCTCGGCGCCGTCTTCGACGCGCGCTGAAGAGTCTTCATGGCCATTCAATTCAACTGCCCCTATTGCACCGCGACGATTCAAGTCCCCGACTATG
>CAYSHJ010001295.1:0-10557 GCA_964430385.1 uncultured Planctomycetaceae bacterium | reverse complement strand
CAGTCCACGCCCGCATCATTGCCTACGCTCAACAGGCTCGCGGCGTGGAATGGCTGCACTAACTTGGGCGGGACGCACTTGGTTGCCGATGCTAGGATGAGGCCGAACAACAACCTGACAACGTAAGCAACGGCAAGTGATGCCTGAAACCGTCACCGTCAAACCCGAACTCATCCGCTGGGCGATCAACCGATCGCGCTTGCCGGCGGGTGAACTCGTCGAAAAGTTTCCGAAGTTGGAAGCCTGGAAAACCGGCGAGAAGCAGCCCACGTTTCGCCATTTGGAGAGCTTTACCAAGACGACGATGACCCCGTTCGGGTTTCTGTTCTTGGACCAGCCACCGGAAGAATCGCTGCCCATTCCCGACTTCCGCACGGCCGGTGATACGACCATCGACCAGCCAAGTCCCAACTTGATCGACACGATTCACACGATGTAGCGACGTCAAGCGTGGATGCGCGAGCTGTTGATCGAAGAAGGCCACGAGCAACTAACGTTGGTTGGGAGCGCCGGCGGCGTCGAGAACTTCAAATCACTCGCCCAGCAAATCCGGCAAGAATTGGATTTGGCTCCCGATTGGGCCGAGCCGCTTGGCACAGGGGAAGACGCTCTGAAGACGTTAAGAAGTGCTATCGAGCGAATTGGGATTCTGGTTTTCAGCAATAGCGTCGTCGGACTGAACAACCACCGCCCCCTCGATCCTGAAGAATTCCGTGGATTCGTCTTGTGCGATCCGTATGCGCCGGTGGTCTTCGTGAACTCGGCGGACTCGAAATCGGCCCAGATGTTCACGCTGGCCCATGAGCTGGCTCATGTTTGGCTTGGCAGCGATGGGCTATTCAATCTCGTCAAGATGATGCCGTCGAATGCAGAGACGGAACGATTCTGTAACCGCGTGGCCACCGAGTTTCTGATTCCAAGGTACAAGCTCACCGAACGCTGGGTGGAGGCCAAGGCCACAAGTCAACCTTTCCAAACCGTGGCCCGTTGGTTCAAGGTCAGCCCGGTGGTGGCCGCTCGTCGTGCGCTCGATTTGCAACTGATAACGAGGGACGAGTTCTTTGACTTCTACTATCGTGATGCGTACCGACTGACCGACCTCAAAGGCGAAACTTTTAGCCATTACGCCGAACTCGTTCTCCAAAGGATGAAGAATGAAACGCTCAAAGACCTCACCGTGAAATTCATCCTGAGTACGAAAACGCAGCGACGGAAGTAAGCCGTGCCAAAGCCTGGCGAACACAAGACGGTCCAAGCCCGCATCATCGCCTATGCGCAACAGGTCGGCTGGACCTACGTGTCTCGCGATGAAGCGGAGCGGCGGCGCGGGTTTGAACCTGATGGCTCGACTCCCGAAGAGCGGGCACGCACGGCGTCGCCCTACTTCGGCGACCTGCTGCATCAGCAAGTGCGAACCTTCAATCCAAAATACAAAGAGGCCGAAGGCGCGTTGATCGGCGAATGGCAGCGACTGCGAGCGGACATCACCGGCAACCGTGAGTTCCTCGCCTACCTTCGCAATCAGGGCAAATTCTTCGACCGGGATGAGAACCGCGAGTTGGACCTGACCGTGATCGACTACGGCGATCTCGACTGCGATCCCGCCGAGCGACGCAACAAGTACGAAGTCACGGACGAATTCTACGTCCATAACGGCCGCTATGGCACTCGCGAGGATGTCGTGTTTCTCATCGTCCACGAGCTACTGCACTTCTTCGTTCCTAACCACGGACGGTTGTGGAAGAGCCTGATGCGGGCACACCTGGGAGACTACGAGCGGATCGAGCAAAGGTTACAGCGGTCGCCAACATGAATCAGTCCGAGACGACGGTGGACGTGGTTGGCTTGATGATTTTGCTCCGCATGGCTTTGCTGATGTCGCCTTTTGCGGCTATCAAGACACTCAAGCCGGTTTGAGCGGCTTCGATTCAACGTCTCCAAAACGGAAGGAACACGATGACCCGCGGCCAGATGACTCCAGGAATTTTGTTGGCAATTCTGTTGAGCTTCACTTTTGACGCGGTCAGCGTTCGCGCCGATCAGCCGTTCGATCTGAAGGCCGAACTTGGCAAACCGATCCTTAATCCGGCGACGCCGCTCGCAGAGGTTCAGGATTACGTCGAAGAACGCATTCCCAGGCTGCCGGACGTGAAGACCGCCGGCGATTGGGAACGGCTGGCCGAGAAGTGGCGAAAGGATGTGCTGGACAACGTCGTCTTTCGCGGCGAGGCGGCGAAATGGCGCGATCATCCGTTGAAAGTCGAGTACGTCGGCGAGCCGCTGCTCGGACCGGGCTATTCCGTGAAGAAGCTGCGGTACGAGATTCTGCCGGGAATGTGGATTCCGGCACTGCTTTATGAGCCGGAGTCGCTGGCGAAGTCGCCCCTCACCCCTGGCCCCTCTCCCCAAGGGGGCGAGGGGAAACGGAAAGTGCCGGTCGTCTTGAACGTCAACGGCCATGACGCCAACGGCAAGGCGGCGGAGTACAAGCAGACACGCTGCATCAATCTGGTGAAGCGTGGCATGATCTCGCTCAATGTTGAATGGTTCGGCATGGGCCAACTGCGGCAGGAGGGTTACGGTCACAGCCGCATGAATCAGCTCGACCTGTGCGGCAGCAGCGGCATCGCGCCGTTTTATTTGGCGATGTCGAAAGGGATCGACTTGCTGCTGAAGCATCCGCACGCAGACCCGCAACGAGTGGCCGTGGCCGGCCTCTCCGGAGGGGGTTGGCAAACCATCTTTATCAGCGGTCTCGACCCGCGCGTCACGCTGGCCAATCCGGTCGCCGGCTATTCGAGTTACTCGACGCGAGTGCGAAATCACAGCGATCTCGGCGATTCGGAGCAGACACCGTGCGACCTCGGCAAGTACGCCGACTACATTCACCTGACCGCGATTCGCGCGCCGCGCGCGACGTTGCTAACGTTCAACGCGCACGACAACTGCTGCTTCGCCGCGGGTCACGCACTGCCACCGCTGCTGGCCGCCTGCCGACCGGTCTATGCCCTTTACGGCGAAACGGATCGCTTGCAATCGCACGTCAATCATGTGCCGGGCGATCACAACTTCGGCCAAGACAACCGCGAAGCTCTGTACCGCGCCTTCGGCACGTTCTTCTACGAAGGGAAAAACTTCGACCCGAAAGAGATCGCCTGTGAACCGGGCGAAATCAAGAAGGCCGACGAGCTGCTCGTCGACATGCCGGACGACAACGCGACGTTCACGTCGCTGGCGAAATCTCTCGCCGAGAAACTGCCGCGTGCCGACGAGACCCCCAAAGACAAAGCCGCTTTGTCACAGTGGCAAGATCGCCGCCGGAAGCTGCTTGCGGAGCTTGTGGCCAGGAAGGAGTATTCGCTGACAGCCGAAGAGGTGCAACCGACCGCCGACATTTCCGAGAAAGAGACGACTCAAACTCAAATACATCGCTGGCGATTACGGCTGAGTGGCTCATGGACTGTGCCGGTCGTCGAACTCTCGCGGGGCGAGCCGAGGTCCACGACGATCCTCGTCGCCGATGCCGGCCGCGCCTCCGTTGCGGACGAAGTCGAGAAACTGCTCGCCGCCGGCGAGCGTGTTCTGGCCGTCGATCCGTTTTATTTTGGCGAGTCAAAAATCAATTCGCGCGACTGGCTGTTTGCACTGCTGGTGGCGACGATCGGCGACCGGCCGCTGGGTCTGCAAGCCAGCCAACTCGCCATGATTGCGCGCTGGGCACACGACACCGATCGCCACGGCGGCACGGTCACGCTGCAAGCGATTGGTCCGCGATCAAGTCTGTTCACGCTCGTGGCCGCCGTATTGGAGCCGCAAGTCGTCGGCAAAGTCCGCCTGCAAGGGGCGATCAGTCTGAAGCGGCAAGTCATCGAACAGAATCGAGGAGTCAATGAAGCTCCCGAACTGTTCTGCTTCGGACTTCTCGAACACTTCGACCTGCCGCAGCTTGAAGCGCTGATCGCGCCGCGGCCGGTGGAGATGAAATGAACTCAAGCTGGGCGGTTCCTGAAATTCAGCTTGAGAATCCGAGTCGCGGAGCGACTCGGCTACGTAGCCCGGTCGCTCCGCGACCGGGATTCTTATGCCGCAACCTTGTGTTTTTTTTCCCCCCAATCGTCCTCGTTTTCGAAAGGCATCCCATGCAAAAGTCCCTCTTCGTGCTCGCCGCTTCCGCCGTCGTCGGAGCGGCTCTTGGATTTCAAGTTCCCAAGTTTGGGCCGGTCAATCCGGATCCCCAAGGCGCTCGCCCCATCGACGCCGTCGACACGCTCTTCATCGAGGACATGACCTGGATGGAAGTTCGTGACGCGATGAAAGCCGGGAAGACAACGGTCCTCATCGCCACCGGCGGCATCGAGCAAAACGGGCCGTATCTCGTCGCCGGCAAGCACAACGTCGTCTTGCGAGCGACGACCGAAGCGATTGCTCGCAAGCTGGGTAACGCACTGATTGCGCCGATCATCGGCTTCGTTCCTGAAGGGGACATCGATCCACCGACGGTGCACATGAAGTATCCCTCGACGGTCAGCCTGACCGAAGACACATACCGCCGCCTGCTGATCGACATTTGCGCATGTTATCGGACACACGGCTTCAAGGAGGTCGTGCTCATCGGCGACAGCGGCGGAAATCAGGACGGCATGAAGGCCGTCGCCGCGGAACTCAACGCCAAGTGGAAAGACGGCAAGTCGCGCGTCCACTTCGTGCCGGAGTACTACAATTACGACAAGCTCAAACCGTGGCTGGAAGAACACGGCATCAAACAAACCGACGAGGGCCTGCACGACGACTTTGCCATCACCGCCATGATGCTGAGCGTCGATCCATCGAGCGTTCGTATGAAGCAGCGCATCGCCGCCGGCAAGTTCCGCATCAACGGCATTGATCTGGCCCCGGTCGAGAAGACGATCGAGTGGGGCAAGAAGATTGCCGACTACCGCGCTGAAGTCACCGTGAATGTGATTCAGAAAGCAGTCGCCACCCAGTAGACGCGGCACCAAGTTCATGTCAGAAACGTCGGTTAGTTTGCTGCAGCTTGCCTGCGTCGAGCGTGGCTCGGAGGCATGGCGACGATTGGCGGAGATTTATTCGCCGCTGTTGCGAACGAGTCTGACGCGATACGACTTGCAGGCGGCGGACGTGGATGACTTGGTTCAAGACGTACTGCTGACGGTGTCTCGCGAGTTGTCGCATTTCGAACACTCTGGCCGAGCCGGTGCGTTTCGGAGTTGGTTGCGGACGATCCTGGTGCATCGACTTCGCGATTTCTGGCGGTCGCGGAAGTACCGACCGGCTGCGTCGGGAGGCAGCACATGGGCTGAGCAGGTCGAACAGTTTGCCGACGAGTCGAGCGACGCCAGCCGCGAATGGAATCTCGAACACGACCGGCATGTAATGGCTCGGCTGCTGGAGCAGGTTCGGCCGCGCTTCGAGCCGAAGACGTGGGAAGCGTTTCGTCGCCAAATGTTCGACGGTCAGCGAGCCGATGTCGTCGCGGCAGAATTGGGAATGCCGCTGAACTCGGTTTACGTCGCTCGCAGCCGAGTCCTCAGCACGCTCCGCCGCGAGGCGGCCGGGCTGATTGACGAGTAGCCCTGTCGCTGGGCGACAGGATTGCCGAATAAGCGAACCGGGTTGACTGGCAATTGCGAGTCGAGCGTGCGTCTGACGTCAGCGAAGCATTCGGCTTTCCTGTCGCGGAGCGACGGGGCTACCGAAGAATCTTTCGGTCTGGGGTGTAAGAATCTCCGCCGTCATGCACTTTCCTCTGCGGGATCAGCGACCGCAGGCCGTTGACCTCTCTTTTCAGGAGCGATCTCGATGAAACGACTTTGGGCAGTGTGTTGGGTACTCGCCGCAATTGTTGGACAAGCCGCGGCAATCGCCGACGGGAACGAGCCGGCGAAGGATGTCCCGGAATTGCAGGTGTTGCAGCACTATCTCGGCACTTGGGACGTGGAGGTCACGACGAAGTCGTCTGACTTCACCAAGGGAGAATCCACAGCGCGTTGGATTTTGGGAGGACGGTTCCGCGAACAGACCGGCTTCATGCTGTCCAACGACGGAACGAACCGCGCCGAGGTCACGACGCTTTTCACGTTCGACACCAACAAGCAGACATATCGCAGTTGGATGTTTGTCTCGAACGGATCGGTCAGCCAAGCTGAGATGACATGGGACGCGAAGTCGAAGACGATGACTTCAGTGAGTCGGCCCACTGCCGACGGAGTCCGGTCAACGGTCACGGCGGATTTTTCGGAACCGGGGAAAGAGCGTTGGAAGTTTGACTTCACCGATCGTGACGGGAAGCCTGTTGGCAAGTTGAGCGGCGTGAACACGCTTCGCAATGGAGCCGCACCGACGACGAAGCCGGCGGCGGTGAAAGACTTCAGTGATCGCTCGGCGGAACTCAATGTCCTCGTGCAAGACAAGCAGGGTGTCGCGATGTTCCGCATGGAGGGAACCAGTCTGCGCGTGAAAGACGCGAAGAAGTGACCGCTTTGGACGGCGGCGGCCCGAGCCGCCGCAGTCCAACAAGCGCGATGTCCACGACAGACGCACGTTGAAAAGTGCATGACGGCTTGAAAAGCTGCGACTCGGGTCGCCGCACTCCAAAAGGTGCAACCGATGTTGCTCGAACATCCGCAGAAAGAGCAGTTGATCGCGTTCGGACAGGGGAAGCTTGCGGCCAACGAATCGTCGTCGGTCGAGCAGCATCTCGAAGTCTGTCGCGAGTGCTGCGAGACATTGCTCGATTTGAAGGACGACACGTTCGTCGGACTGGTGAAGACCGCTCAGACGAGCGACTCGGATCGTAGGATGGGCACTCTTGCCAGTCCGGTCATGGAGTCCGACAAGACCGAAGCGGACAAAGCAGGGACGGGCAAGAGTGCCGATCCTACGGACGCCGCGACGTTGCTGGTGCAATCGGGAGAGGCGGTCAGCGCCGATGCGTTGCCCGTCGAGTTGCTGGACCATCCGCGCTATCGCATCGTCGAACTGATCGGGCGCGGCGGCATGGGGAACGTCTATCGCGCCGAGCATCGGCTGATGAATCGGCCGGTCGCGATCAAGCTCATCAACTCGCAACTGATCCGGCAGCCGCAAGCCGTCGAGCGGTTTCGTCGCGAGGTGCAGGCGGCGGCGAAGCTGACGCATCCCAACATCGTCACGGCCTACGATGCCGAGCAGGCGGGTGACGTTCACTTCCTGGTGATGGAGTTTGTCGAGGGGACCGACCTCGCGAGCGTTGTGAAACATCGCGGGCCAATGTCGGTTGCCGAAGCGTGCGAGTGTATCCGGCAGGCGGCCGAGGGGCTGCAACACGCTCACGAGAAGGGGATGGTTCACCGCGACATCAAGCCGCACAACCTGATGCTCTCGGCCAAAGGGCAGGTGCGGATTCTGGATTTTGGATTGGCTGGGTTTGCTTCGGAATCAACCGCCGACAGCATCAGCCGGAACGCACTAGCGTCCGGTTCGGATACGGAGAATGCAGACACTGACAAACCGGACGCTAGCGCGTTCCGGCTGATTTCGGCAGCACACCTCACGACGGCGGGCAGCGTGATGGGGACGCCGGACTACATCGCGCCGGAGCAGGTTCAGGATGCGCACTCGGCGGACATTCGGGCGGATCTCTACAGCCTCGGCTGCACGTTGCATTTCTTGCTGACCGGTAGGCCGCCGTTTGAGGCGGACAATGTGCTCGCGAAGCTGAAGGCTCATGCCGAGCGTTCGCCGGAGTTGCTGACAAAACTGCGCGGTGACGTGCCGCAAGAGCTATCGAACGTCGTCTCGCGGATGATGGCGAAGAGTCCGGCCGAGCGGTTTCAAACGCCGGCCGAAGTCGCCGCCGCGCTGGCTCCGTTCGCACAAGCCGCCTCGCCGCCACGAAGACGAATTCGCCGAGCCATCGCGGCGGGATTTTTGTTTGCGGCATTGATCCTCGCGGCGGTCGTGATCTACGTGCAGACCGACACGGGGACGTTCGAGATTAGTGCCTCCCCTGAAGTTGCCGTGAGCATTGAGCAGTCTCGCGTGAAGATTCACGACACGGTCACGGGGCGAAAGTATGAGCTCAAGGCGGGCAGGCATTCGATCCGCAAGGGCGAGTACCTGATCAACGTGGCCGAGCTGCCGGACGGGCTGACGGTCGATACCGAAACGTTCAGCCTCACGCGCGGCGGCGAAAAGCGAGTCACGGTTAGCTTCAAGCCCAAGCACGAACCGGGGGCAGACCCGGCGACGGTGAACGATCGCCGGCTTCTGGAGCAAGGCCGGTGGAAAGTCGTGCGGCTCGTCATCAACCACGATCTTGTGCCTCTGCCTGATCCGCGACTGGAACAGTTCGTCGAATTCAGGGGGACCAAGCTGACGTGGATTGACATCGACAAGGCCACACGAAAAGAAGAATACCGGAGCACCGACGACTTCAAGATCGACGCCACCCGGACTCCGAAGCGGTACGAGTCAGTCCTTTGGGCGAAGGAGCCGAGACCACTATCGACCAAGTGGCTTGGCGTGTACGAACTGGAAGGGGACACGTTGAAGCTGTACTACGGCCCGGACGAACGGTGGCGCGAATCGTTCATCGCACAACCCGGCATTCTGGATCCACGCAAGGCGACGACCTACATGGAACTGGAGCGTGTGCGAACCGATGAGAGCGATCAACCACCGATCGCTGCTGTAACTGCATCGGATGAGAAGCGGCTGCAAGGCAAGTGGATCGCCGTCTCCGGCCACGCGCGGAAGAAGCCGCTGACGGCCGCAGAACTCGCGCAGTTGTCGATCACGTTCGACGGCGAGCGTGTCGAGTTCGTCCAACCCTCTGGCCCGCCGACGCCTCAAACCGTGACGTTCACGATCAACTCGAACCGCGATCCCAAGCAGATCGACTTTGTGGCTCCCGGCAAGCAGGAGAGTATGCCGGGCATCTACCAGTTCGATGGTGACCGGCTCAAGCTGGCGCTGATCGACCAGGACTACTCGCGGCCCACCAACTTTGATCCCGATCACCGGCCCGATCATTTGACGGCGACGTTCCAGCGCGTGCCTGTCGCCGCGACTTTGGGCGATGAGGAGCGGAAAGTGCTCAAGGCGGCCGAAGCGTTTCTGGCGGTGCTCGATGAGGGCAAGCTCGACCAGTTGCGCGACATCTCCTCGACGTTGGCCAAACGTGCTGCCACGAAGGAGCAGGCGCTCAAGATCTACCAGTTTCTGGGAGAGACGGTTGGCAAGGCCACTCAGCGAACGCTTCGGCGACTGTGGCTGATCGACGAGTTTCCCGGACTGCCGGCGGGACGTTACGCGGCCGTGGAATTCAAAACCAAGTTTGCGAAACGGGAGGGCTTGATGTTTGAGTCGGCGATGTTGAACGTCGACACCGACGGCCAATGGCGAGTGAACACCTACGCGACCACGCTCGAACCGCTGCCGATCCCGGGGCCGAAGACCAAGCCGGTGCCGGGCTTGGTGGTCAGTCCGCCGCGACCATCCGCACCGACTTCGCCGGCCGCTTTTCCAGTGGGCGTCAATTTGATTCACGATCCGTCCTTCGAGGCGACCGCCCCGACGTTGTTGCCGCGCGGCTGGTCGTCGTGGCTCGATGACGGGCCGGATTTTCGCTGCGAGGTCATCGCGGGCGGACGCACCGGGCAGCGGTCTCTGCACATCACGGGCAAAGGGACTCGCGGCGTCGTGTTCGCCAACAGCGTGACGGTCGATCGGTCGAAGCGGTTCGCACTCAAAGGCTGGGCCAAGTTCGAGGGGGACAAGGACGCGCGAGCCATCATCAAGTTCAACTATTTTCACAACGGCAAGTGGCTTGGAGTGAATGACCTGATCGGCGTGACGGCGGGCCAATCCGGCTGGCATTTGCTGGAAAAGACCGACGCACTCGACGCTCACCCGGAAGCCTCGACGTTGGTCGCGACGTGTCATGTCGAGGGGAACGGCAGCGGGTGGTTCGACGATCTGGAACTGATCGCCTTCGACCGCGACAAGCTGCCGGCTGATTTCGAAACGCGACATGGCCGCCACAACCGTCTGACGGGACCGCTGTCGCTGGAGCGCTGGGTCGGGGCTTGGGAAACGCAGTACGTCTTCCGCGAGTCCGATAACTCGCCGCAGGAAACCAAGCTGACCATGAAGACCGCCGCCGAACGAACGCCCGGCGATTATTTCCTGATGTCGCACGCGAAGGCCGCGGTCGGCGACGAGGAGCGTCTGCTGTTTCTCACGTTCGATCAGAACGTCGGCGCGTTCCGGCAGTGGTTCTTCAGCAGCAACGGCAAGGTCTTCGAGAGTCGCGGGCAATGGGACGACTCCGCGAAAACGCTCGAACTGCGGATGCTGCCGGATGCCTCGCGCCTGACTTCGACCGAGCGATTCGTGGACGCGGATCACATCGAAGCGACGATGCGGCAACCGTTCCTGATGAGCATCAAAGAGGCCGGGCGTTGGACGGCGACTCGCCAAGCGGCGACGGCCAAAGTGGATGTCCCGGTCGCCAATGCACCGGTCGCCGAACCGGCCGAGCTATCGTTGCTCAAC
>CAYSHJ010001294.1:0-2486 GCA_964430385.1 uncultured Planctomycetaceae bacterium | reverse complement strand
TTGCAATTCTTGAAGTGGGCCAGCCCGGCATCGCTCACTTTCGGGTTGTTGTTCAAATCCACGACCGTGAGTTCAAACGCCCCCTGGGGCAGGTCGCCGACAGCGGCGGCCGGGCGTTCTTGACCGTTCTCCTGGATTCTGATGGTGCCGCCGATCGACAGCACCCACTCGGCGGCGCGGCGGTCGGGATCGGCGGAGAGCGGCTCGATCACGCCGCCGTCCCATTCGATCTGGCACCGCGGCAACGCGACCGAGAGCTTCTTCACGCCAGCCTCGGTCACCTTCGTCTTCGTGATCTGAAGCAGACCGAGCTGCGAGTAGTCGATGAGACGTTCGAGCGCCGCGTCGCTCACTTGGGTTTGGTACAGGTTAAGCACCGTGAGGTTCTTGCAATCCTTGAAGTATGCAAGGCCCACGTCGCTTACCAACGTGCCCTGGATGGCCAGATATGTGACGTTCATGCAGTCTTTGAAATGGGCCAGTCCTGCGTCGCTCACCTTCGTGTTATAAATCTGAAGTTCAGTCAGGTTCTTGCAGTCCTTGAAGCGAGTTAGCCCGGCGTCGGTCACCTGGGTGCCGGCCAGACGAAGGACGGTGAGGCTCTTGTAATCCTTGATGTGGGCCAGCCCCGCATCGCCCACCTGGGTACCGTTCAGATCAAGGACCGTGAGGTTCCTGCAATCCGTGAAGTAGGCCAGCCCCGCATCGCTCACATCGAGACCGGCCAGATAAAACTCCGTGAGGTTTTTGCAATCCTTGAAGTGGGCCAGCCCCGCATCGCTCACCTGGGTACCGGCCAGAAGAAGGACCGTGAGGTTCTTGCAATCCTGGAAGTGGGCCATCCCTGCATCGCTCGCCTTTGTATCGAACAGATTAAGGTACGTGAGATTCTTGCAATCCTTGAAGTGGGCCAAACCCGCATCGCCCACGGCTGCTCCGTGCAGATGAAGGTACGTGAGGTTCTTGCAATCCTGGAAGTGGGCCAGCCCCGTATCACTCACCTGGGTACCGAACAGATAAAGGTACGTGAGGTTCTTGCAATCCTTGAAATGGGCCAGCCCCGCGTCGCTCACTTGGATACCGTACAGAAAAAGGCTCGTGAGGTTCTTGCAATTCTTGAAGTGGGCCAGCCCCGCATCGCTTACCTTCGAGTTATTGGAAAACCGCACGCTCGTGAGTTCAATCGCCCCGCGGGGCAGGTCGCTGACAGCCGCGATCGTCCGTTCCTCACCGTTCGCCTTGATATAGATGCCGCCGCCGATCGACAGCACCCACTCGGCGGCGCGGCGGTCGGCGTTCTGCGGCGATGGACGGTGATCCATCACGGCGGTCTCCGTCTTGGACTTGGGCAATTCTTTGTGGCCGAGCAATGTGTTTCCCTGCATCACGCGAACTCGGCGGCCGACGCGTTCAACTTTGATCGGGACCGCTTCGCCTTTCGCGACGGAAAGCTCTTTCGTGTCGAACGTCGTCGCTCCGATCTGAACGTGCAACACATGCTCGCCGATGGGGAGTTTGAGCGTTTCCGCCGTCTTGCCGCGTAGCGTTCGGCCGGTCTCACCCAGCCTGACTTCGATTTGATCGTCGGTGATCTCGATGGGCACGGTTCCGGTCGGAGTCCGAAACATCCACCAAGCTCCGAGCAGTAACAACACGACACCGCCGCTCGCCAGCAGCATGTTTCGGCTCTGCCGTTGCTGGCCGCTCGCCCGCCGCTTTCGCTCGCTCGCCAGCGTCATCTCCGTCTGCGGATCAGTGCTGACACCGTTCGCTGACAAGAAGACCGTCTCGGCAGTCCCGCTCGTCGGGAGCACCGCCGTCCCACGCGGACCCGCTGAGGTCGCAGCCGCCTCCTGACTCCCCTCGTCACCACTGATTTCGCGCAGGAATCGTTGCAGTTCATTGATGCTTGCCGATTCACCGCTGGGTGCGGGGTCAGGAGACCCGCGCACAACAGAGGACGTCACCGACTGACCCGCGCGGCAGCGTTCCAGGTCCGCGATGACTTCGGTCATCGACTGGTAACGATCCGTCGCCCGCTTGGCGATCATCTTGTGGAAGACGGAGTCGAGTGCCGCCAATGTAGCCGTCTCGCTCCGCGACACGGATTCCGAGCGTGCATCACCCGTCCGGCTGTCGTTCGGCGATCCGACGTCAGCCGACTTTCGGCTTTCCTGTCGCGGAGCGACAGGGCTACGTAGCGACGGCAGCGGCGCTTCGCGATGCGCCAGTAGCTTCTTCATCATCGTCTCGCCGGCGTACACGGCGTGCCCGGTCAACAAGTAATACAGCGAGCAACCCAAGCTGTAGATATCCGCTCGCGCGTCGGCGTGCCGAGTGTCCTCCGCCTGCTCCGGAGACATGTAATCGACCGTCCCCATAATCGTGCCGGTCTGAGTCAGCCCGGCTCCCGCGACGCCGGCCGCGTCCGACAAGCCGCTCTCCAGCCGAGCCAGTCCCATGTCGAGAATCTTCACCGTGCCATG
>CAYSHJ010001293.1:0-3572 GCA_964430385.1 uncultured Planctomycetaceae bacterium | reverse complement strand
ATTGTCGCTGCGAAAAAATGAGCGTCACGTTGAGCGTCAATCCAGCGGCCGACAACTCTTCGAGTGCTCCCAACCCGGCGGGTGTCGCGGGCACCTTGATCATGCGGTTCGTGTGACCTGCCGACCACTTCTTGCCGAGTGCAATGTACCTCGCGATTTTGTCCGGCAGGCTGAGCGAGCATGAGGCATCTTCCAACAGCGGGTCAAGCTCGAACGACACGTAACCGTCGTTGCCCCGCGTCTCGGCCCAAACGGGCGCGAACACCTCTTGCGCCCGACGGACGAGTTCATCCGTCACTTGCCACGCCACACCTTCATCGTCCAGGCCCTGTTTCCTCAGCGCGACCAATCGTTCGTCGAATCGGCCGGTCTTGATCAAGTCCGAGATGATGATCGGATTGGACGTGGCCCCCGTCGCTCCCTGCTGACGATTGAGCCGCACCAAATCCGGGTCGATGCTGTCCAGCCAAAGTTTCGTGCCCGAGGCAATCAGGGATTGCAGTGGTGAAGTCATATGTGGCGATTCCTCCGTGTGCAGTCAGTGGGATCGAAAAAGATTCGTGACGCGGTTCGATACATCAGGGGAACAGAATCGGCTCTTCAGCGTTCTGTTGGGGCTGTTGCTGTTGTGGCTGGCCTTGGTTTGGACGTTGCTGTTGCGGCCGTTGCTGGGGCTTTACGAAGATTTTTGAAAGCCGTTTTTGCAACTCGGCCGAGTTCACTTGGCTGTTGATCTTCACGACTTGCACCGAGTTCGTCGGCCGCGCGGCCTGATCCAGTTGCTCGATCAGTTCGGCGATGTTCTCCAGCAGACTCTCCGGAGCGGAGACGATGATCGTGTTGGAAATCTCGTCCACGCCGACGGAGATCAAGCCCTTGAACTTCACGGGGGTTTCTTGTTTGCCTTTTTTGTCGTCGCCACTGCCGGACTCGCCGCCGTACACAAACGTGTAGTTGCGTTCGGGAGGCTTCTGCCCCTCTTTGCCTTGTTGGTTTTGGTAGGCCTTGTCAGTGGAGGAGAGCAAATCGCGATAGACGTCTTTGACCGCTTCCGCCAGGATTGGGGCCTTGGAGTACTTGAGCGTGAAGGTCTGCGTCTTGCGGACCTGTTTGCCGTCGCTGCTCGGCGGTTGGTCGTAGATTTTGATGAGCTCTTCGATGACCTTGAGTTGCTGCGGATCGGCGCCTTGGACGATGATCGTGCCGCTATCGGAATCGGAGATGAACTTCAGCGGCTTCTTCTTGGAGAGCCGCCGCGCCGTATCCTTCTCCTCGCTCGGCATCATGCGGCCAAAGTAGGGATTGTAGGTGCTGCCGCTCTTCTTCTCGTCGTCCTTGAAGAAGTCCTTCAGGTTGAGTTCGACCGAGTACGCCCATGTCGACGGGTACTTGAGGTAAAAGACCTTGAAGTCCTTGCGTGGCGGAGCCGCTCCGCGCAGCAAATCCTCCAGTTGATCGAGAGCCTGCGTGTCTTGCGACTCCAGAACCAAACGGCCGTCCGGGCCGCGGCGGATGCGGACGGGGTCGGGATTTTCGATTTTTGATTTTTGATTTTTGATTGGGGAGTCGTGATTCTCATTCTCGATCTCAGCTTCTTGATTTGAAATTTGAAATTTGAGATTTGGAATTTGAGATTTGAGATCAGAGGTTTCCGTTTCCGGAAGTTCGGCCAGCGCGAGTTGATCGCCGTCACCATCAGCGCGTTCGTGTTGAGCAAGTAGCTGCAAGAGATCGCGCGCCTTGGGCTGCATCGCGGTCCGTTCGGAAGAGGATTCGCGACGAGCGTCCGCCTTCAAATCGCGATTCGGCGGGGCGGACTTCTGTTTCGGCAGGCCCGTCTTGAGTTCCGACTTCTGACTTCTGACGTCTGACTTCTGACTTCTGCTGGCCGAGTCGTCTTTGGGAGTCGTGACCTTCGGAGGTCTCTTCGGATTCGCGGTCGTGTCCGGGTCCGCCGGCTGACGTGAGCGGCGCGCCGGTTCGACTCCGTCGATGATCAGCTCGTTGGGAGCGATCCCCGGCCAGATGCGGCGGATTTTTTCGAGCAGTTGTTCGGCGTCTTCAGGATCGAGACTGTCGAGCACTCGCTGCGTGTTGCGGTTGCCGCCGGGAGGCGGGATCTCACCCAACTTGATCAGCAGGTTATCGATCTCGCGCATCTCGATTTCGTTCGCCCACAGCAGCAGGCGATTGTTTTCGACGTCCGCATCAACGCGGAATTTGTCGGTGCTATCCGTCTGCGATGAAGACCGACCGCCGCCGTACGGATCGTAGTAGCCAAAGTACGAATTGTTGCGGCTGGAGGTTTTCTCTTTTTCGACGCCGCCCATCATGAACTCGATCGTTCCGCCGACATAATCAGCCGCGAGCTTCCGCAGCGGGATGACACTGAACTTCCGGCCGCTGCCGTCGAGCTTGTCGACGAGCATCTTGATCGTCAGGTGATCGGCGAGTGAGGCATACGCGACAATCGACTTGTTCTTGGCGTCGAGTTGCAATTTCGTCGTGGGATCGAGGTTGCCGACGTTGTCGAGCAAGTCGATCAACGACTGCGGATCAATGCCGCTGAGCCGATAGACCTGCATGCGTTGCACGTTTTGCAGCAGGTTGTCGCCGTTTTCGGAGGCGACATCCAGCGTTTTGACCGCCTGCGCGATGATGGCCATCTTATCCGGCGGAGCGTTCGCCAGGATGCTGTTTTCCTTCTCGTTCGCGATGATGCGGACTTCGCCAGGTTTGCGAGCCTTGGCGGCGCCAGCCTGCCCCTGATTCTGAGCCATCTGCTGAAGCGGCTGGACCAGTTGTTGCATTGCTTGTTGAAACTGTCCCATCATATTTGGGTCCATGCTCCCGCCACTGCTCCCGCCGCGACGCTTCTGCTGAGAGGAAGGCTTATTGACTCCCAAAATCGCGTACAACTGATCGAGAACCTCGTCCGCCTTCGTGTGCTTCAGCTTGAATTCGCGGACCAGCCGTTCCTGCTTGCCGCCGGATTGCTCTTCTTGAATGACGTCCCAAATCTGACGCAGATTGATCACCGAATCCATCGCCTCCAGTCGGTTGGTGGCGGACAGGTGCGTCAGCTTGCCGTTCGGGCTAAGCATCGGCTTGAGTTCGTTCTCCGCTTCATCGGCCAGCAGCCAATCGAGTGCGAGGGACACCTTCACGTAATCGTTATCCGGCAAGTTTTTGAGCTGCGTCGGATCGACGCGCGGCACCATACCGGGGTTTATCTTCGAGACGTTGACGACCGAAATCGTCTCTCCGTTCGTGATCATCGTGAAGCCGCGCGACAGCAAGTGCCGGTTCAAGAGATCGTGAGCTTCGTCGATCGAATAGCTTTGCTGAGTGACGAGATTCAGATAGTCGCTGGGCAACTCTTGCCAGTCGAGACTTTTGCTCGAGGTCTCCGCGAGCCATTCCAGCACATCCGGCCACGGTTGACCCTTGAGGTTGAACTTGACCTTGCCGTTCTCATCCGGCTTGAGAGTCTTCAACTCATCGGCATTCGGTGGCGTCTGAGGCTTCCCAGGCCGCTGCGTCACGGGCCGAGGACCGTCCGTCTTTTCTCC
>CAYSHJ010001292.1:0-1731 GCA_964430385.1 uncultured Planctomycetaceae bacterium | reverse complement strand
GCCGATCAGCCAGCACGCCACGAGTGCGAACCGACTAATTCGCGATGTTGCGCGCGGGGCGTACATGCTTCTCCCTCAATGACGTTGCTCGTAAGTAAGGCTTTTGACGGCGAGTCGCGATCCAACCACAACGTAACGCGGGCTTCGCCCGTAACCCGTCGCTGAAGTCGTGAGACTTCAGTCCTAAGTCTCACGACTTCGGCTACTCCAAATGGCGCGCATCACTGACAACCGAAGACACTATACCTCACACGGCCATCCGTGAGACATTCTGGCGAGCCTGTTTCATTCGTGGCCGCGCGGGGTATCAAGGCATTTCGTGAGAGAGCGGAAGCCGAGATGTTGCGGTGTTTGCGTGATTTACTTAAACGCGTCATTTGGGAACAGGCGTCTTTTCCAAGATTTGTCGGATGACCGATTTCACGCGGTCTCGCTGGCCTTCACGGACCAGCCCGTTGGCGATCGCTCGATGAGCCAGCACCGGCAGGGCCAATCGCTTGATGTCGTCGGGGACGACGAACGGCCGCTGCTCGACCAGGGCCAAACCTTGAGCGGCTCGATACAGCGTCAACGCTCCGCGTGTGCTGATTCCCAGCGATAGCTCCGGATGCTGCCGAGTGGCGGCGACGAGTCGCAGCAAGTAGTCGTTGATTGAATCCTCCACACACACCTCTCGCACTGCTCGCTGCAATTGATGGAGTTGTTCGAGCGTCAGTACTGGCTGCAGTCGATCAACCGGTTCGCCGTCCCGGTGAGTCCTCAAGATTTCCTTCTCGACCGACAGTTCGGGATAGCCGATCTCGATGCACAGCATGAAACGATCGAGCTGATTCTCCGGCAGTGCAAACGTACCTTCGAACTCGAACGGATTCTGTGTGGCGAGCACGAAGAACGGCCGTTTGAGCGAATACGTGTGACCCTCGATCGAGACTTGCCCCTCGTTCATAGCCTCCAAGAGCGCGCTTTGAGTCCGCGGCGTCGTGCGGTTGATCTCATCGATCAACAGGATGTGCGAGAAGATCGGCCCCTGCCGGAATTCGAACTCGCCGCGATTCGGCAAGTAGACGCTGCTCCCCAAGATGTCGCTGGGAAGCATGTCGGGCGTGCATTGCAGTCGCTTGAACTCGCAGTTGAGGCTCTTCGCCAACGCCTTTGCCAGCGACGTCTTGCCGACCCCTGGAGCGTCCTCGATCAAGATATGCCCTTCGGCCAGCAAGGCCACGATCGCCAATTGCACCGACTCCGGCTTGCCCAGCAACGCTTTGGTGATGTTCGTCTCAAGGGCTTTGATCCACGTCGATTGTTCTGTCGCCACGAGTGCTCCCGGTTGCCAACGTCAGTGATGAAGTTTGACGAAATGACTGCGGGCGGGATTGTAGAGTTATCGAAACCGTTGCGGCGAGTCTTGCGAAGACTTCGCGCCACGCTCGCTCACCAGTGCATCACGAAGCCGCCGTCGACGTTGATCGTCTGGCCGGTCACTTGAGCGGCTCGCGAAGACGACAAGAATACGATCATGTCGGCGATGTCTTCCGGCTGTTGCCATTGGCCGAGCGGCACGACCGCGCGAATCTTGGCGGAGGCCCAGTCCTCGTAGCTGAGACGCTGATCGGGCGTCTGCTGATCGTGCCAAGCGCGCCAGACCGATTCGTTGAGCGGCGTCTGCACCATGCCGGGGCAGACGGTGTTGACACGGATGCCGTACGGAGCCAAGTCCTTCGCGAGGAACTG